>DRQL01000055.1 GCA_011371465.1 Gammaproteobacteria bacterium
AGAAAATACTTGCTTCACCCGCCCCCGCCTGCGTGAACTCGTGAGCTTCAGCAAATGGAGCGCGGGGTCCTATTTTGTCTTCATCATTTCAACCAGCCTCGCGGTTCCTGCACTTGCGTATTACCACGACACGGAATTATCCGGCTATTATGGTGCAGCCGTCTCGATTGTTCTGGTCGTGGAAATGCTGATCGGCGCCGTGATGGTGGTACAGCTGCCCAAATTGAGCAGCAACCCGGAGCCGGACAAGCTGCGTCGGCACGTGCTGCGTTCGTTGCGAATCCTCATCGTGATCGTGCTGTTGTTGTTACCGGTGCTGTACATTGCCAGGCCACTGGTTGTTTTTATCTATGGTGAAGAATTCGCCGCAATCGATGGCGTATTTCAACTGCTGCTGCTGGGCGTGCTGGTCAGCCTGTTGACTCATCCGCTGTCCCAGGTATTTTATGCACTGAATCAGCCCCACCTGACTTTTTTTACCGCACTGGTCGCCACTGTGGTGTGGGGCCTGTGTGTCCTGCTACTGGTGCCCGGTGAGGGGCTCGTTGGTGCCGGCATCGCCATGCTGGCCTCCCGGGTCAGCACGGCCATCGTCATCGCCTGGCTGATCTGGCGCAAACTGTGGTCCACACCTGCAGCTGCGTAAAACAACCAGAGCCTGCGGCCGGGAGCCGAACCTGACGGCCTTATGCGCTCAGGACTGCGAATCCTGGTCGGTGGCCAGTTGCGCCTGCAATGAATCCTTGCGCAGCAATCGTGGAATCACTGCCAGCAGACCGGCCCCCATGACCACCGCCCTGGCAAACATGATGAAGGGTGCGGCCAGTTTGAGATCCCATCCCGGAACCTCCAGCTTCGCTACAAATGACAGGCCCAGCACCAGGAAAGCCGCAGCCGCGACCGCACTGACCCACAGACTGGCCGGTATCCACAAGGACAGCAGCAACGACAACAGCAGCACAGCGGCGAGCAGGATCTCCAGTTTCAGGGTCTGGGGTGTATAGGTGTCCGCAACCGCTTTTTCCGGATAACGTTTGTAGACCAGCATACGCCAGTAGGCGCGGGAATATTTCTTGCGCAGGTACCACCCCAGGGTGTCGGGATGATGGTGGTATATAATCGCCTTGCGGTTAAAAACAATACGGTGTCCCGCCGTTGCGAGTCGGTAGGACAGGTCGGTGTCTTCGTTATCGGCCACCGGGAATGCCGGGTCGTAACCGCCTGTATCAAGGAACACCCTGGTACGAAAACCGGCAGAATAGGAAAACACCACGTCTACGTACCTGTGCCTGTCCAGCAGGCGGTAGCGGTCTTCGAATTCCGCCTGGCAAAAGCGGGCCGCCAGTTCCTTCTGACGGGTCTTGTAGGCACCCTTCACGGCCGAGACCTCCGGATCCTCAAAAGGCCTGATCATTTCCGCCAGCCAGTGGCTGTCCGCCTCACAGTCCGCATCCGTAAACAGGACAAAGTCCCCGACAGCCTCCTGCGCTCCGCGGTTGCGTGCTGCTGCGGGCCCCTGGTTTTTTTCCTGTCGCAGGATGCGCAGCCGGAAGCGTTCACCTGACAGTTTCTCGCGCCAGTATTCAAGGCGTTTGACGGTCTCATCGGTCGAGCAGTCATCCACTACGATGACTTCCACGCTACCGGTAAAACCTTGCTGCGCAGCAAGACTTTTCATGCAGATATCAATCGTTGAGGTGGCGTTATACGCGGGAATAACAACAGTAACGGAGGTTTCCATGGTGATCAGAATTTCCGGGAACAACGGTTCATGGGCGGCACAATGCCGGTAAGCATAGCATACTGAGGCCAGCCCGGCAGGGCAGCGCCGGGTTCCGTGATGATCCTGCCCCGCCGCTCCGGCCTGCGATTACGGTTCAGCGCGTACAGCACCACCCCTGCTAGCGGCAGGATCAGCAGGGAAATGAAGCCCACTGATAAAAACCGTTATACCAGTAACAGCACGCTGACAGTGCGGGCGCGGCAATAACTGACGGCAAGGAGAAACAGACTGACGACCAGCCCATACCAGAAAAGCATTTCCAGCAGAATCAGGGCCAGCTTGCCCGGTGTCGCCAGGCTATCGATAAAAGCAAGGGAAGGCGTTTCGTTCACAAAAAATATTCGGAAAAAACCCGGAGGATCATGCTGTTCACCAGTACAAAGACCAGTCGATCAAATTCGGCTTTGTTTCCAGCCACGTTAAATCCCGATGAAGTTTCTGCTACCATCACTGTCCGGGCTCTGTACAGAACGCGGCCGATACCTGATCAGACCGATACAACCATAACTTCCTGGAACCGGAACAACCATGCACCTGTTATCACCAAACACCCTGCTTCTATCCCTGCTCATTCTGTGTACCTCCTGTGCGGTGGAGGAAGCTGTCGCCGCACCATTGGCAACCTCATCACCGGCTGCCGTTACTCCAGGTCCTGCGGGCAATATGCCGCTGCTGCCGGCAGGATCCCATCTTGGCATTGCCGTGAGTTTTGAACCTGTACCACGCCCCATCCGGGACAGGATTGATCAGGAGCTGGACACAGCCTACCGCAAGGGCATGAAGATTGCCCGTGTCATGGTGGACTGGGCCGACCTCGAACCCCGCCCGGGGAAATACGACCTGGATGATCTCAGGGAAGCCCTGGAAGAAAATTATGAAAAAGGGCTGTACACGCTTGTCACTATCTCGGTACTGGACTCCGAGGGCATGGTGGCGCCGGGTTTCCTGATGGACGGAGAGGACTCAGGTCGTCTCAGGGACGGCAAACGTTTCAACGATAAAGAGATCGTACAACGGTTCTCGGCACTGCTGGAACGTATGGTACCGTTGATGGTATCCAGGCGTGTTTTTGCCGTTGCACTCTCCAATGAACCGCAGGTTTACCTGGAATCTCACCCCGCGGAACTGGCGGATTTCGTTGCCTTTGTCCGTGCCGGTCGCGACACTGTCCACGCGATCGACCCGCGCCTGGCCGTAACCGTAGTGAATGTGGGACGGATCACGGATACTCCGCTGAAGGATAACCCGATGATTGCCGACCTGGTCGCTGTATCGGATGTGGCGGCCTTCAACTATGCCCCGTTCACCAACAGGCTGGAAGAACTTGCCATAGACGATCCGAAGCGGATACCGCAGGATTTCCGCAGCCTGGCAGCCGCTGCCGATGGCCGCCGGATACTCATTCAGGAAATGCACTGCCCGTCCGGGCACCGTTCAGGGAAAAGCGCCATGCATACCAGCGTTACCATACAGACGGAATGTTTGCGCACCAGTCTGGACGCCATGATGCAGATGCCGCAATTCAGGGTCATGTATTTTGCATCCATGCTGGACTGGTCACCTGCCCTGGTCAGCATGTTCGCTGATCCTCTCAGAGCCGAATCCGAAGTGCCGCGGCTCTATGTCGACCAGTTCAGTGAGTGGTACGAGACCATGGGGCTGGTATGGTATCCGGATGGCACCCCCAAACCGGCCTGGAACACCTTCCTGGAGGGGCTGGATAAACTGTACCGGTAAGCGGCAGGCCCGGGAAACGTAGCGCTCAGAACGACAGGCCGACCTGGTCGCCAATACGCCTGAAGCGGGACAGCCAGGTATGGTCACTCAGGGAGCGCGCACGCGCCTGTTCGCGGATCCGCTGCCGGGCCTTGTCCTGGTCCGCCTGCAGGTAGAAGCGTGCCTTGTCCACCAGTTCTTCCAGGGAATCGTAGTACAGCATTTCCCTGTCCGGCTCGAAATATTCTTCCAGCTCCGGGAAACGGTTGACCAGGTGCACACCGCCGCTCATGGCGACCTCGAATTCGCGCAGACGGATAAACAGCAACGGCTTCCTGTATACGTAGGTACTGCACAGTTCGATAGAACCCAGGCTCAGCGCCATGGCGCTGATGCAGCGGCTGAAATCCTCGAAACGCGGGCCGGGAAGGTATTCGACCTTGCTGTTGTCCAGTTGCTTTTCAGGCAGGCTGCCGAACAGCTCCAGCACCGAACGCCAGATAACACTGCTTATGCAGGCGCGCCCGGCAGAGAACCCGACACCGTCGCGCACCCGCTGCCATGATTCAGAAAAATTCCCGATCGCGCGGGAGAGGGGGTTGTTTACCCTGGAACTTGATTTATAGAAAATATCCGGTGCCGTACCGTGCACCCGTACCGGCACGTCTGCCTGCTGCAACACAGCAATATTACGCGCACGCGCACCATAAGTAGTACCCATAAAACCGATTACGCGATCTTCCGGCACCTGCACCGGTGCGAACACACGGGGATTGGCCCCCCATGGCATCATAATGACATTGGCGCCGTAACCCCGGATAATATCCAGGTTTTCGCGCACGGTGCTCCAGTTGACATCAAAATGGCCAGCGACTTTTCGCACCCGGAAAGGGTGGGAATAATCGTCCGTAGACAGATTTACGGTAACAATGCCGCGTGCGCGCAGATCGTCAATCGCTTCCGGCAGCAGAGTGGCATCGATAATCGTGCCGAAAAACAGGTCAATGGCTCCATCCTTCAACAGGCGTTCGACTTCATCGCGCAATACCTGCGAATACTCCTGTGCACTGCCGCTTCTGCCCATGATCTCAACAGGGTTGCAGTAAATGACTTCGTGCCCGGCAAAGCGCAGCTCATCTATCATATGGTAGAGGTGCCAGTCATAGATAAAGCCGCCGGAGTGTGCGCAGTAGTGCAGGATTCTCATATTCTTTTATTCCTGTAAACCCGTCATAGACTGAAAACCATAGTGGCCAGGTAGCGATTGTTGCGGATAGTCGTTCCCGAAACCTCCTGGCTGTTGTGACTGTATCTGATGCGTATCCAGGCATTATCGGTCAGGGCATAGCTCATAAAACCCAATACATCGACGGAATCGATCCGGGTCCGGAGTGAATCCTGAATCTTGAAGCGGGTCTTTCCAAGCTCCGCGCCAAAGCGCAGGCCTGAACCCAGACGCAACAGCATATTCATGTTCAGCGTATTCTCCAGCAGCGGGGCACCGACACCGGCGCCCAGCAGCACATCACGGTTGAAATTCAGACCCAGCAGGAATTGCTTCGTGACCGCGGCCTGCGCCGAAAACCTCGCTCGCCAGGTATCGGTGTCAAAGGATTTGTTAACCGTTACGTAGCCGGCACCACCTTCCAGCGCGAAACGCCGACCGAACTGCCGCCTGTATGACGCAAGCACGCTATGTCCTGTCGCTACGTCAACCCTGTTGAAATCCATCCTTCGACCCTCGTACTCGAGGCCGACTGTATCACGCGGGGTAAATAACCAGCGCAACCCCGCGGCGAGCTCGTTGGAACGGATATCCGTGGCGGTGGAATCATTGGTAAGTAGAATCAGATTGGAATAGGCAAGGCTTGTCTGTACATTCGGTGTGGCAGAATATACCAGTTCGGCTGACAGATCATTACTGGTCACCGTGGTAGCCCCCGTCAGGACCCCCGGGATCAACTGGTCGGAGGTATCACGGGACTCGTAGAAATTGTCAGACACCCCCAACGCAAGCCGGCGGGACAGTTCGCGGTTGATGAACAGCAGGCCGGTCTGGGCGTCAAACACCTTGTTCAGGTCCGAATTGTCAAAATACCTGGCTGCCTCGAAGCCATAGTCCGCTTCCAGGTTCCAGCCCTTGCCACCATTGCTGTACCGCAGGCCTGGCGCCAGGACAGCGATTACATCATCGCGCTGATCGTCATTGGTAAAGAACAGGTTATCCTGGTACTCCACGGCCGCACCAACCCGTGGTGTAAAACCCTTGTCGGCCGTTAGCGGTGGTATCAGCCCGCGCTGGGCGCCATCCTGCAAACGGCGCTCCTTCAATGGCAGGCGCCGCCCGGCATCCGGGAACAACCAGCTTTGTACAGTGTTTGACAATTCATCACTGCCTTCCAGGGCGGCAGAGCGAAACTGTTCCCCCCGCCCCCCTGCCGTTGCGTATCCGGACAACAGCAGCAATACCGGAAGCAACCAACGGATCGCCGGGTATGCCTGACCGTTACATCGGGACTGGCGGCGTATGCGCGGATAGGCAATCGTATTCATGCAACTGGATAAACTTCAGCGCACGATTATCGTGTCGCCTGGAATCAGCACAAAATCATCGGCACCGGACTTGCCGGCAATAAAACCGTCATAGTCAAAAGCAAGTCGTGACTTCCGGTAGAACCGGTTGTACACGATAATATTGTTACGTGAGGCAAAAGCCGTAAAACCACCCGCCATTGCTATAGCCTGCACCACAGTAACCGCGCCGGTTGGCTGAAACAGGCCCGGGCTCATTACCTCGCCGGTGACAAAGATGTTATAGCTGCGCACCTCCCGCAAACTGACGGTGACCTGGGGGTCCTTGAGGTGTTTCCGGAACTCACGCTCAATAGCCTTGCGCAGGCTGCCCACCGTAACCCCTGCTGCCTGGATCTCGCCGATCAGCGGGTAGCTGATGTAGCCATCCGGGCTGACGGAAATATCCTGCGAAAGCTCCGGATTCTTCCACACAAACACCCTGATGACATCGCCCGGGCCCAACTGGGAAAGTTCCGCGGGCAGCTCACTGGCGATCCACTCGGCATGCGCCGTCCAGGACGCCGTTAACAGCAACAGCACAGTTATAAAATGCTTGAATCGGTCAGCCGGGTATACGTGCATAAGTGATTCCTCAATGTTTAGCCAAACAGCTTGTACAGATCAGACCTGGGCGAATCTTTCATAGACCATTCGGCGCCACAGCTTCAGCAAGGGTCCGAACAGCTTGTGATTGTTGACTTCTTCCAGTGCTGCCCGGTAGTCGCCGGCTTCTTCCAGGGCGTCGGCATAACGTGACAGCAGTTCATCAAACTCCTTGCCGGCCGGGTCGCCCGACAGAGCCCCCCAATGCTTGCGCACCAGTCGCTCCGTATACTCCCTGCGCTCTTTTTTCGAGGCCGACATGAGTGAAATACTCTTGGCGGCAGAGTGAAAACGGTACGCACCAAGCACCTTGTCAGAGACAATCGGTGCGTTGACGCAAAACATACGTTCCCACAATGCCAGATCCATTACGTAATGAATATCCTCGTCAAAAGGGCCTGCAGCATCCCACATGGCACGATTCCAGAACGTGGACTGGGTAGGGATCCAGTTCGACGCCCAGCGAAGGAACGTATCACGGTTAATCACTTCAGGGCGTCGATACCTCATGGTGCGCTTTTTACCATGGAACAGCCGTGCCGCTCCCACCAGCCATGCAGGCTCCGGGCTTACCGGCAGTCTCTCCGCAACATGCATTAGTGCCCCTGGCTCCAGCAGGTCATCCGAGCAAAGCCAGTAATGTATATCGCCGCTCGCCCGGGCAAAGCCCTTGTTGATCGCATGACACTGGCCGTTATCCGGTTCACTGACCCAGTAGGCGATCCTGCCCCCGTTGCGCCTGATCACATCCATTGTATTATCGGTGCTGCCGCCGTCGATGATGATATGTTCGACATCGGGGTAGTGCTGGTTCTGGACACTGTCTATGGTTTCCTGCAGGAAACACCCCTGGTTGTAGGATGGTGTGACCACACTGATTCTGGGCAATTTTCCGGAACTCATGGTTTTGTTTTCACTCATCAGCTGTCCGGCGTGGAGGCTGTCACAGGTGTGAGAGCCGGGTTACGGGGTTCTTTTACCGGGACCGTTTTTGACGTCTGTCTATCCCTGACCGTATACCCCATTGCCAGCGACAGGCCCAGTACCAGCCAGACTTCCCTGGCCATGGGATTGAACATGTAGATACCGAACTGACCGCTCAATATAATCAGCAACAGGGCTCCATAAGGCCGGAACAGGGTATCACGGTAGCCCACAAAGGCGGCTTTAAAAGCCATTATCCACAGCAAAATAAAAAGGCCCATCATGATGATGCCGTTCTCTGCGGCAACCTGCAGAAACATGTTGTGAGGCAATGCCGTTTCAACGTACTGGTGTGCATAGGCATTGAGAGGGAGATTCTGGACGGCGTAGCGAGGAACCTCATCGAGACCGACCCCTGTAAACAGATGCTGTTTGATAATAGACAAAGCCATGCCCCAGTTCTCGAAACGCCAGGCCATGGACTGGGAAGTGGCAGACACCCCTGCCTCGGAGACGATTTTCTGCAACATCGGAAGACCATCCAGATCCCGTACCAGGTCCGTCAGGGAAAATCCCCATGATGAAAATATCAACAGGATACCGATGGCACCCGCGATGCCCAGTATCCGGGTTGCCCTTGAGAGGGTAAGCATGGCTGCAAACGTCAGCACCGCCATGCCAACCATCGAGCTGCGTGAAAAGGTATAGTGCCAGCCAACCAGGAAACTGACGGCAAGAGCTGCCAGCAGTAATTTTACAATGACGTTCCGGTGCAGGGCGGCAAGGGCCAGGGCGCATGGGATGGCGACCTGGAAGTAGCCCGCCAGCATGATCGGGTGCTCGTGAGTCCCTGACACACGTACCTCCGTACCGGAACGGTCTTTAAGCAGTTCCGCATGCCAGCCGCCAAACGGAACAATACCGTAGCCGACATCCAGTGCAACCAGGAAAACCTCGAATACTGCGACACCGACGATAATCATCATGACCCGTTCCAGATCCCGGGCCGTACGGACATAGGCCAGTGTCAGAAAGAACAGTACGGCGTATATAAACAGCGGCCCGACCCGCGTGACAAAGCCGGGAAGCGCATGGAACAGGTTTACGAGTACGATGCCTGCAAAAAATGCCAGCCCCACATACGCGCCAGGCCCACGGAGAAAATTCGGCCATGGTGAGCGGCGTGTCAGTGCCTGATAAGTAATAGCCGCAAGCACCGCCAACACCCCCAGCCGACTTACTGTAAGGTATCCACCGAACCCCACGTTCATTGGCGTCAGCGCCACCAGGGTAAAATAGGGCAGGCCGGGAGTGGCAAACAGAAGGAAAAGAAAAACCATGCCCAGCGGGATAACGACCACCTTGGTCGACAGCCCCGCAACGGCGCTGCCCAGCATGGCACCGATTGCGAGAGCGCCTGCATTTGTCGATCTGCTCATCTTCATAGCGGCAGCCTGATTCCCCCTCAGCTGCCTGATGCCTGTTTCACAACAGGCGCCCGCCCCTTGCCCACAGCGCGAACCGCGAGCAGCCGGTAGACCGTGCCGCGCACGAACCCTGTCAGGTACGCCAGGTTATCGGGGTAAAATCGGACAAGCGGGAAAGGTTGATCAATATTGTACTGCGCATGCCCGTTAATCGTGCCACTCATTATTTTTTTCATTTTATTATAAAAATCATGTCTGGAAGCCCACCTCCGAAAGGGAGGCAAACCACCAGTATTGCGACTGCGATATCCGGCGGATACACTTGCCCAGAATCGCTAGTTTATCCGACTGTGCCCGCAGATCAAGCTCATTTCCGTCGGGCGTGAAAGACGGCTTCGCCGGCATTTACACACAACCAGGCGAATCCCTGATAACCGGAAAATGGTGTTTAAATTACTGTTTTTATTGCAATTATCGTCGCAATCCTGTTGGCAGACCTGCTGCTGAGGGTGGTTGTGCAGGTACCCCCGCGTTCCGGCAGATTCTATCCGCGCCTGAAAGCAAGGGTTCTCAGGGATGATGTATCCACGTTTGTCCCGGGATACCAGGCAACCCTGAAAAGCCAGGATTTCTGCACCACCATCAAAACCAACTCGCTGGGTTTCCGCGAGCGGGAGCTGTTCGAAGCAGGTGAACCGTCGCAGCCGCCGGTATTGTTCATCGGGGACTGTATTTTCATGGGGTACGGGGTCGAAGAACAGGAGCGGGTAAGTAACCAGCTTGCTGACATTGCCAGGGCAAGAGGGGTATCACAAGCGGTGATCAATCTGTCTTTCATCGGCTGGCGGACCAACAATTATTACAGTTGCCTGACAAATTTCTGTGAATCGCTAAAACCGCAAAGTATTGTGATCGGCATTTATGCAGGCTTTGAATTCGGCGCCGTGGTCAGGCCCGCCAGGGCACGGGAACAGCTTAAAAAGACG
>DRQL01000056.1 GCA_011371465.1 Gammaproteobacteria bacterium
GCACTGTTGGGTGTATGGATACTGCGTCGCCATCTTTTTTCTGGCAAGGTGTATTTCTCGGAAGTGCAGGATCAATGGAGTTTTGGCAAATGGACCGCTTTCGGGACACTGCTGTTAATAATCCAGACCCATATGGGCATACCCATTATCGTCTATTATTCAGATGCACGGGCTGCCGGTATTTTCTCTGCCGGCGCGAATCTGTTGATTATCCTGGACCATTTTACAACCGCCGTGCTTACAGTGCAGTTGCCGGCGGTAAGCAGACTGACCAGGCGCTCAGAGTATCTGGCCTATATACGCCGTTCCCTGCTGCTGTATGTTACAGTGATCCTGGCATTTATACCCTTTGTTTTCCTGGCGCGACCAGCCATCCTTTTCCTCTACGGGCCGCAGTATGAAGAAAGTGTGTTTGTTCTCCAGGTGCTGTTTTTCGGATACCTTGCGACGCTGCTTACACACCCGCTTTATCTTGTGTTTCTGTCCATGAAACGGCCCCATATCTATACAACAATGGCAGTTACTTCATTTGTCGGCTGGCTGCTGGCCGCAGCGCTGTTGATTCCATCCCTCGCTGCGGAGGGGGCAGCCTGGTCCCTGTTATTCGCCCGCCTGGTGCAGGCAGCGGTAATAGGCTACATGCTATGGCACGTTTTGCGCAAGGTTCCGCAGTTGTGTGAAACAGAGACAAAGCACTGACAAAGAGCTGGTGTAGTGAAGCCGATCCGAATTCTACATGTTCGTAACAGTCGTGGCATAGCGCACGTGACCGGCCCGGAGAGTCATCTGCTGTCCCTGCTTGGTAATCTCGACACGGAATCGTACCAGTCCTTGCTGGTTTGTATTACGGATCCGCGCCAGGGGGAAACCCCCTGGCTTCGTGAACTCAGGAAGAGCGGTCTGCAATCCGTTCTGGTTCCCGTGAAACATATGCTGAGTCTGCGCGATTTCACATCCATCCTGCTCTGGATCAGGCGATTCCGGGCGCAGATCGTGCACACGCACGACCACCGGGCCGATATAGCAGGAATCGCTGCCGCCAGGATGGCCGGGATACCGGGCATTGCTACCATACATGGCTGGACGAACTGGGAGGATACCTCCCGGAAGCGGCAGGTATACAAATGGCTGGACCTTCATGCACTCCGGAAAGCCGATGCCATCATTGCCAATTCGGCAGCCGAAGTGAGCCAGCTTCCCGCGGGAAACCATGCGCTTCCGACAGTCATCGTCCCCCATGGGGTAGATTTGCAGAAATTCGATGCTGAACGGGTAGGGAGCTCACCCGTGCACCGACTGGCCCCCGAAGACAAGAGAGTGACGATCGCGGTTGTAGCCAGAATACACCCGGTGAAAGGCCAGATGGAATTTGTCAGGGCGGCGGCCAGGTTGCGCCAGATGCGGCGAAATGTACGGTTTGTGCTGGTCGGGGACGCACCGCCTTACTTCGAGGCCTACAAGAGAGATGTTTTGCGTTTCATATCCGAGAATCACCTGGAAGATTCCGTAGTGAACATCGCCGTCGAAAATTCCGAAGTCCCTTCTGTTTTGAAAAATGTAGATATCCTGGTTGCGCCATCACATGAAGAACCGTTTGGACTGAGTATTCTGGAGGCTATGGCCATGGGCATTCCCGTTGTCGCGAGCCGTGTGGGAGGTATTCCGGAGGTCGTTGCAGACGGCGTAACCGGAATCCTTTTCCAGCCGGGGGACTGGCGCGCCCTGGTCGATATCCTGTGTAGCCTGATGGACGACCCTGAGCGGAGACTTGAGCTGGGGCGCAACGCAAGGATGCGTGTTGAAGACCGTTTCAGTATACAGGCAATGGTGAGCCGGACGGTTAAGGTTTACCAGGATGTTTTGACCGGGAGCCTGCCGGCACCTGAACTGAAAGAGTAAATACGGGTTCAGGGTTTTGAGTGGGCGGACAGAAAGCGCCAGGTCAGGTCAGCCAGACTGGTGTTGAATGCCGGTACGTGACCGCCGCCGGTAATGGTCCAGAGCTCTACGTCGACGCCGGCCGGGCAGTCCGTGTAGTGCTGAATGAGGGTTTCGTCGCCGGGAATAGTTGTTTCAAGATCGATGCCTGGTGGCACATCCGTCAGGCTGCCTCCGCAGCCGTCTTTTGCAGCCCAGGTGGCCGTGCTGTCGGCAGCCGATGGAGAGGGTGTGCCAAATACATTGCCGCCCCCGTAGAATATGGTTTCATCCAGGTCGCCATGAATGTGCAGCACCGAGACCGGCTCCGTGGCAGGACACATTCGTGGATCGTTCCATTGCATTCCTGCCAGGCTAACAATGGCGGCGATCCTGTGCGAATGCTCGCAGGCCATGCGATTGGCCATGAAGGCACCGTTTGAATGGCCGACAAGATATACACGGCGCGAATCTACACTGTATCGTTTGGCGATATCGTCCATGACCGCGGTCAGGTAACTGACGTCATCAGCGGGATCCGGGTCAAACGCGCAACAGGCATCTGTGCCATTCCAGTACCGATTACCCCGGGAGTCGATGGTTCCGTCGGGGTATGCAAGCAGGAATCCATACTTTTCCGCCGCCCTGGCCAGGTCGAGATAGCGGACGATTCCGTTGCTGTTGCTGGAGTAGCCATGCAGCGCCACGACCAGCGGCGCAGGTAAGTTCGGGTTATAACCTGCGGGCACCTGCAGCTGGTACGGGCGGCTGCTGAGCAGGGAATCCGGGGTCAGTGTATTCGGACTCGTGGAGTCCCCGCCACTGCCACACGCGGCCAGGGAAACGGCGATCATCAGCCACACCCAGATGCTGAATGGTTGATACATGAATTGATGTTCGCCAGGCAAGAGACTGTATCAACCGGTATCCTGACCGGACGACCACCCGTGGCGCCCGCCCTGGGCGCCGGGGAAGATTTCGTCAGCCAGTATGCCAGCCGCGAAGCGGTGTGCAGCACGGCTCCAGTGTTTGTCCATATCGAAGTACAGGCTTGCCGGCTCGGGGTGAGACTCAAAGTCCGTGAGCAGGTCGAGGCATTTTATCCCGTGGTCCCTGCAGTACCGGGTAAGGATGCGTTGGGGCTTTTTCCTGTCGAGACCAGTGAAGATGTCCTTTTCCAGCACCTGCAGGTGATCCGGGATCAGGACAACCAGGAAATCGACCCCTTTGTTTTTTGCATACCCTGCCATCATGGACAGGTAGGCGGTGGTGTTGTCATAAAGTTCTTTCTGTTTGCCTGTCTGCTCTTTCAGGTAGATATCAACCCGTTCATTCATCAGTTCCTTTTTGTTGAAGTGAGTCCTGAATGTCCGGTTTGCCCAGAGCCCGCGCATGGACAGGTTCAGTAGCGGTGAAAGCCTCAGGAGATCGCGTAAGACTTTCTCGAAACCCCTCGTCTTTTTAAGCTGTTCCCGTGCCCTGGCGGGCCTGACCACGGCGCCGAATTCAAAGCC
>DRQL01000057.1 GCA_011371465.1 Gammaproteobacteria bacterium
CCTTCATGGCCGCCATGTGGTCGTGGGTAATAACGCTCAGGTTGCCGGTGGTGGTGACAAAGATATCGCCAATACCGGCAGCTTCTTCCATGGTGACGACCCGGTAGCCTTCCATGGTGGCCTGCAGGGCGCAGATCGGGTCGATTTCGGTGACCAGCACGGTCGCGCCCATACCGCGGTAGGCCTGTGCGCAACCCTTGCCGACATCGCCGTAGCCCAGCACCACGCAGATCTTGCCGGCGATCATCACGTCGGTGGCGCGCTTGATGCCGTCGATCAGGGATTCGCGGCAACCGTACAGGTTGTCGAACTTGGACTTGGTGACCGAGTCGTTGACGTTCATGGCCGGGAACAGCAGTTCGCCGGCTTCCTGCATCTGGTACAGGCGGTGTACGCCGGTGGTGGTTTCTTCGGTAACGCCCTTGATGCTGTCGGCCATTTTCTGCCACATGCCCGGGTTGCTCGCCAGGTTGCGACGCAGCACCTCGAGAATGGCTTTCCACTCTTCGTTGTCGCCGTCCTTTGCTGCCGGTACGGCGCCGGCTTTTTCAAACTCGACCCCCTTGTGGATCAGCAGGGTAGCGTCGCCGCCGTCGTCGAGGATCATATTGGGCATCTGCCCGTCGGGCCAGTTCAGGGCCTGTTCGGTGCACCACCAGTATTCCTCGATGCTTTCGCCTTTCCAGGCAAACACCGGCACACCGGCTGCAGCGATGGCGGCCGCGGCCTGGTCCTGGGTAGAGTAAATGTTGCATGAGGCCCAGCGTACCTCGGCGCCCAGCTCGACCAGCGTTTCGATCAGCACGGCGGTCTGGATGGTCATGTGCAGGCTGCCGGTGATGCGCGCACCCTGGAGCGGTTTCTGTGCGCCGAATTCCTCGCGCAGGGCCATCAGGCCGGGCATTTCGACTTCCGCGATGCGGATTTCCTTGCGGCCCCAGTCGGCCAGCGAAATATCGGCGACCTTGTAGTCGTTGGTGGAATCGAGAACAGCGTTCATAAGGCATCTCCCTTAAAAGATTCTTAAGGTCGAGCGCCGTTGTTTTGAGATGCTGGTTTCCCCGAGCCTGGCGGGCAGGGCCCGCTGCAGCGCCCCTCGGGGAACACAGCCAAAAAATGGAAGACCTGCAATTATAGGTGAGCCGGGGCAGATTTCAAACCGGCCCCGGCCGGCGGTCAGACGCCCGCGTCTGCCTTCAGGATTTCCGCCTTGTCGGTGTTTTCCCAGGTAAAACCTTCGTGTTCACGGCCGAAGTGCCCGTAGGCCGCTGTTTTCCGGTACTTGATCTTGTCGGCGTTGAGCAGGTCGAGCATGTTGAGAATTCCGTAGGGGCGCAGGTCGAAGTGTTCCCGCACCAGTTCGGTGATGCGTTCGTCGCTGATCTTGCCGGTGCCGAAGGTATCGATCATGATCGAAGTCGGGTCGGCGACGCCGATGGCGTAGGACACCTGGATCTCGCAGCGCTCCGCCAGCCCGGCGGCAACGATGTTCTTGGCTACGTAGCGGCCGGCGTAGGCCGCGGAACGGTCTACCTTGGAGGGGTCCTTGCCGGAGAAGGCGCCACCACCGTGGCGGGCGGCACCGCCGTAGGGGTCGACGATGATCTTGCGGCCGGTCAGGCCGGCGTCGCCCATCGGGCCGCCGATGACGAAGGCGCCGGTGGGGTTGATGTGGTACTGCGTGTCGGCGGTCAGCCACTCGCTCGGCAGCACCGGCTTGATGATGTGCTCCATCACCGCTTCCTGCAGTTCATTGTGATCGATGTCCGGCGCGTGCTGGGTGGAGAGCACCACGGCGTCGATCGCTACCGGTTTGCCGTCCCGGTAGTGGAAGGTGACCTGGCTCTTGGCGTCGGGCCGCAGCCAGGCGAGCACGCCCTTGCGGCGCATCTCGGACTGACGGTGTACCAGCCGGTGCGCGTAGGTGATCGGCGCCGGCATCAGTACGTCGGTTTCGTTGGTGGCATAGCCGAACATCAGACCCTGGTCGCCGGCGCCCTGGTCTTCCGGGCGGGAGCGGTCGACGCCCTGGTTGATGTCCGGGGACTGGACGCCAAGGGCGGTCATGACCGCGCAAGTCTCGTAGTCGAAGCCCATTTCCGAACTCGTATAGCCGATGTCCTTGATGGTATCGCGCATGATGGCTTCGTAATCGGGTTTGGCAGTAGTGGTGATTTCCCCGGCGATCATGACCATACCGGTCTTGAACAGCGTTTCGCAGGCCACGCGGGCGTGCGGGTCTTCCGCCAGGATGGCGTCCAGCACGGCGTCGGAGACCTGGTCCGACATTTTGTCCGGATGTCCTTCCGAGACTGATTCAGAGGTAAAAAGATGTTCGTTCATGGAGTTATGCTCCCAATAAATAAAAAACCCGCCGGGGCGAAAGCTCAAGCGGGTTCTGGAAAACTGGTTTTCTTTCCGCGCTTTAGCCGTATTTTTATAGCGCCCGCAATCTGACATCAAATCGGCGCTTGCGGGCTATTGTAGGGGGCATGGCCGGTCAGGGTCAACTGCGGCCCGTGTGTACCAGGGGCAGGCATAAAAAAAGCCCGGTTCAACCGGGCTTTCCGATACGCCGTTACGATCGCCGTGTCGGCCAGGCGAACTGTTTACGTCGCACTACTCCGGCCAGGCCCAGCAGGCCGGAACCGAACAGCCATACAGCCGCAGGAAGCGGGACGATGGCAGTGCCGTATACACTGATATTGTCAATTTTCGCATAGTCTCCTTCACCGTTATCGAGCCAGAATGCAATCCAGATCTCGGACTGGTTGTTGGCGGATGCATCCAGGGTGAAGGATTCAGTCGTCCAGCTGTTGGAGCGGGTGTTCCTGAGCAGCTCGGACCAGTTGCCGGTCAGCACCGGTGTGCCGCGCTGGGTGGTGTACCAGGGTAGTGAATAGCGCAGGTCTGCGAAACATCCTGCCTCGCCTTCGCCGGTACAGGTGCCAAAATCAGCAATGGGGGCCGTGCGGTACCCTACGACGAACCGGTCGCGGGTACTGGCGGAGAATGTCCGCCAGTCAAAATCCAGCCTGATGTCCTGCAGCCCGGTGGTATCCAGCTTGATCAGCAGGCCTGCATCGTCTTCTGCGCGGCCGGTGTGAGTATTGTTACTGCCGCCACCGTACTTCTGGACAGCGAGATCCTGGTTGATGGTGCCGTTGTCGGGGGTTTCAAAGCGGGCGCCGTACCAGATGCCGTTGGCGCCTTCGGAAATTTTCGGGATCCCGGCGTTAATCGGGTCTCCGTAGGGCGCCTGATTGGGGAACGAGCTGTACCCCTCGAAATCTTCGCTGAACAATGAAATACCTGCCGCCTGTGAAATCGAAGCGCTGGACAGCAGTACTGCGGCGGACCACGTCACAATGGCGTGTCGGTTCATTTCGGTCACTCCTCCTGATGTGTGGGCCGGCTATACTGGTGGAAAAGCCCGGACTCCTGGCGTCACTCTTTGGTGCGCACGCCGGATCTAATGCAGAAGATATGCCAGAATAATTTTTGCAGTATTTTCAATTAGTTGTAAATACTCCATAAATCACTGATTTTATTAGTGTAAATTTGGCCGTCACTTACCAAAGGTACAGAGCCGACTTGAATATCAATATAATCAATTAGTTAAAAATTTTAACGGCGACGGTCATTTTGTCGGTTTTCGTGACACGTGCCAGACCACCGAAACACGTCGGTTACCGGTTCGGTCGGGTGTAAACCGGGCCGTGTGCCGGGCCGGGGCTTGCGCTAGAATCGGCCCTCTTTCAGCCGACGGAGCACGCTGCACATGGTTTCACTGCAAACACCGGTCTGTGAATTTGGACTGCCTGCTGTTGATTTCTCCCTGCCGGGTACAGACGGCAAGGTCTGGACGCTGGATCAATGCAAGGGCGAAAAGGGCCTGCTGGTCATGTTCATCTGCAACCATTGCCCCTACGTCAAGGCCATCCTCGACCGCCTGGTACGGGATACCCGGGAGTTGCGTGAACTGGGGGTAAACAGTGTGGCGATCATGTCCAACGACCCGACCGAGTATGCGGAAGATTCGTTCGAGAACATGAAAGCAGTGGCGGAACGGGAACAGTTTCCGTTTCCCTATCTAATAGATGAAACCCAGCAGACTGCCCGGGCCTATGGCGCGGTGTGTACCCCGGACTTTTTCGGTTACAACGCCGACCTTGAGTTGCAGTACCGTGGCCGGCTGGACGCCAGTCGCAAGGAACGTGCACCGGCGGATGCCCGCCGTGAGCTGTTCGAAGCCATGACCCTGGTTGCACGCACCGGCAAGGGCCCGCAGGAGCAGGTCCCGAGCATGGGGTGCTCTATCAAGTGGAAGGACGAAACGGTTTGACTGGCACCCGTTTTATGCCTGCATAGAGAGAATCTTTTGCCTTCGCCCGCTACTGTCAACGAATCGACACCGGGATAAATCAACAGTTGCTCCACGTCCTCATCTGGTGGAGAATGTCGCGCTCGATCCGGCCCGGCGCGACTCGCCAGCCAGGCCAGCCGGAGGCTTGCTTCGCCGGGTACGGACATGCCGGTTGCGCGGGAGGGTTCAGCGGCCCCGGCAAGCAGCGCTAAAGAATTCGTTACGCGGTCGCCTTCGAGTACCGGGGGTGGCCGTTTCGCTGTCGTTACTGGCGGCAGCGCGACCAGATTCAAGACACAAACAGGAGACAGCGATGGCCTCGCGTAAAGAACTTGCGAATGCGATTCGTGCACTGAGCATGGACGCCGTACAGAAAGCCAAATCCGGCCACCCCGGCGCGCCCATGGGCATGGCGGACATCGCCGAAGTGCTGTGGAACGACCACATGCACCATAACCCCAGCAACCCGAAATGGGTCGATCGTGATCGATTTGTCCTGTCGAACGGCCACGGCTCGATGCTGATCTACTCGTTGCTGCACCTGACCGGCTACGACCTGTCCATCGACGACCTGAAAAATTTCCGCCAGCTGCATTCCAAAACCCCGGGCCACCCGGAGTACGGGTATGCACCGGGCGTGGAGACCACCACCGGCCCGCTGGGGCAGGGTATTACCAATGCCGTCGGCATGGCGATTGCCGAAAAGGTCATGGCGGGTCAGTTCAACCGTGACGGTCACCACATTGTTGACCACAACACCTTCGTGTTCATGGGTGACGGCTGCATGATGGAAGGCATTTCCCACGAGGCCTGTTCACTGGCCGGTACCCTGGGTCTTGGCAAGCTGATCGCGTTCTGGGACGACAACGGCATCTCCATCGACGGTCACGTCGAAGGCTGGTTCAGCGACGATACGCCCAAGCGTTTCGAGGCCTATGGCTGGCATGTGATTCGCGACGTCGACGGCCACGATTCCGCCGCGATCGACAAGGCGATTCACGAAGCCAAATCGGTCAACGACAAGCCCACGCTGATCTGTACCAAAACGGTCATCGGCTATGGTGCGCCGAACCTGTGCGGCAGCCACGACTGTCACGGTGCCCCGCTGGGTGACGATGAAATCAAGGCCACGCGTGAAAACCTGGGCTGGAATCATCCGCCCTTCGAGATTCCGGACGACATCTACGCCGGCTGGAATGCCAAGGACAAGGGGGCTTCCGCCGAATCCGAGTGGAACGAGAAATTTGCGGCCTACAAGGCAGCGCATCCCGACCTGGCCGCTGAATTCGAACGCCGCATGGCGGGCGACCTGCCGGCCAACTGGAAAGACGGCGCCGCCAAATTCATCAGTGAAGTGAACGAGAAAGCCGAAACCATTGCTTCGCGCAAGGCTTCACAGAATGCACTGAACGGCTTCGGTCCGCTGCTGCCGGAATTCCTCGGTGGTTCCGCCGATCTCGCCGGTTCCAACCTGACCATCTGGTCCGGTTCAAAGGGCATCAGCAACACCGTGTCCGACGGTAACTACATCTATTATGGTGTGCGCGAATTCGGCATGTCCGCCATCATGAACGGTGCTGCCCTGCACGGCGGTTTCATCCCGTATGGCGCCACCTTCCTGATGTTCTCCGAGTATGCCCGCAATGCCCTGCGCATGGCGGCGCTGATGAAGATCCAGAGCATTTTCGTGTACACCCACGACTCCATCGGCCTGGGCGAAGACGGTCCGACCCACCAGCCGGTGGAGCAGACCGCCACGCTGCGCATGATCCCGAACATGGAAGTCTGGCGGCCCTGTGACGCGGTCGAATCGGCCGTGTGCTGGAAAGCGGCGATTGAACGCACCACCGGTCCGAGCTGCCTGATCTTCTCTCGCCAGAACCTGGCGCACCAGAATCGCAGCGCCGACCAGATCGCCGCCATCGAACGCGGCGGCTACATCCTCAAGGACTGCGAGGGCACGCCGGATGCCATCATCATCGCCACCGGTTCCGAAGTGGACCTGGCCATGCAGGCAGCCGACCAGCTCAGCGGCAAGAAGATCCGCGTGGTTTCCATGCCCTCCACCAATGTATTCGACGCCCAGGATGAAGCGTACCGCGAGTCGGTGTTGCCCTCTGCCGTAAAAGCACGCGTGGCGGTGGAAGCCGGCGTGACGGATGGCTGGATCAAGTACGTGGGTCTGGATGGCAAGGTGATTGGCATCAACACCTTCGGCGAATCCGCGCCGGCCGGCGACCTGTTCAAGCACTTCGGTTTCACCACGGAGAACGTGGTCAAGGCCGTGGAAGACGTGCTGTAGGTTTTTATAAAGTCCGTCATTGCGAGCAAAGCGAAGCAATCTCTCAAAACCTGGCAGCAGGCTTAAAGAGATTGCCGCGCCTTGCTCGCAATGACGGGGATGTTTGAATTTTTATTACAGTTAACACCAGGATAATTACGGAGACATATACTATGACAATCAAAGTCGGTATTAATGGTTTTGGCCGCATCGGCCGTATGGCATTCCGCGCGATCGCCAAGGACTTCAGCGACATCGAAGTGGTGGGTATCAACGACCTGCTGGACGCCGATTACCTGGCCTACATGCTCAAGTACGATTCCGTGCATGGCAATTTTGATGGCGAGATTTCCGTCAGTGGCAACAACCTGGTGGTCAATGGCAAGACCATTCGCCTGACGGCCGAGCGCGACCCGGCTGACCTGAAGTGGTCCGACATCGGTGCCGACCTGGTAATCGAGTGCACCGGCTTTTTCCTCACCGAAGAGACCTGTCAGAAGCACATCGATGCCGGTGCCAAAAAGGTGGTGCAGAGTGCACCTTCCAAGGACGGCACCCCGATGTTCGTATACGGCGTGAACCACGAGACCTATGCCGGTCAGGCCATCGTGTCCGCTGCTTCCTGCACCACCAACTGCCTGGCGCCGGTTGCCAAGGTGCTGAATGACAAGTGGGGCATCAAGCGTGGCCTGATGACCACCGTGCATGCGGCAACAGCAACCCAGAAAACCGTCGATGGTCCGTCCATGAAAGACTGGCGCGGTGGCCGCGGCATCCTGGAAAACATCATTCCGTCTTCCACCGGTGCGGCCAAGGCTGTGGGCGTGGTGTTGCCGGAACTGAACGGCAAGCTGACCGGTATGGCGTTCCGCGTGCCGACCTCTGACGTGTCTGTGGTTGATCTGACCTGTGAGCTGGAAAAGGAAGCTTCCTACGAAGACATCTGTGCAGCCATGAAAGCGGCTTCTGAAAGCGGTGACATCAGCAAGACGCTGGGTTACACGGACGAGAAGGTGGTTTCCACGGACTTCCGTGGTTGCGGCAAGTCTTCCATCTTCGATTCCGGCGCCGGTATTGCGCTGGACGGCACCTTCGTCAAGCTCGTTTCCTGGTATGACAACGAGTACGGTTACACCTGCAACATGCTGCGTTTTGTGCAGCACGTCGCGGCCAACTAGCCGGCCCGTCGGAGCGAGTCCTGATTAACTGAAGTGCCCCGTCATTGCGAGCGTAGCGAAGCAGGCTCCCGCAGTCTGGCAGCAGACCGGAAAGCGTGCCGCGCTACGCTCGCGATGACGAGTTAATCAGAGACTTTTGCCAAGCCACCTGTTTGGCAAAAGTTTCTGAATATGACTGGAGTTCTCCTATGTCTTTTATCAAGCTGACCGATCTTGATCTTGCCGGCAAGCGGGTGCTGATCCGCGCTGACCTCAATGTACCCGTCAAGGACGGCAAGGTAACTTCCGATGCACGTATTGCCGCGTCCATGCCCACCATCGAACACTGCGTGAAAGCCGGTGCCAGGGTCATGGTGATGTCCCATCGCGGTCGTCCCGAAGAGGGCAAGGCCGATGAAGAAAACTCCATGGCGCCGATCGCCGCCGATATGTCGGCAAAACTGGGCAAGGAAGTGCGCCTGATCAAGGATTACCTCGATGGCGGATTCGATGTCGCCGAGGGTGAGGTGGTGTTACTGGAAAATGTCCGGTTCAACGCGGGTGAAAAGAAGGACGACGAGGCACTGGCGAAAAAGTATGCCGCCCTGTGTGATGTGTTCGTGATGGACGCTTTTGGTACTGCCCACCGCGCCCAGGCTTCCACCCACGGCGCGGGTAAATTTGCACCTGCCGCCTGCGCCGGTCTGCTGCTGGCCAGCGAACTGGAAAACCTGGCCAAAGCCCTGGCCGAGCCGGCCCGCCCCATGGTTGCGATTGTCGGCGGTTCCAAGGTGTCGACCAAGCTGACCGTGCTGGAAGCGCTGTCGGAAAAAGTCGACCAGCTGGTCGTTGGCGGTGGTATTGCCAATACCTTCCTCAAGGCGGTCGGTTGCAACGTGGGCAAGTCGCTGTGCGAAGACGACCTGGTCGATACCGCGAATGCGCTGATCGCGAAAATGAAGGCGCGTGGCGCCAATATTCCGATTGCGGTCGACGTGGTGTGCGGCAAGAAATTCGACGAAAACGAGCCGGCTGTCCTGAAAGATGCCGACAAGGTGGAGGACGATGACATGATCTTTGACATCGGTCCGAAGTCTGCGCAGGAACTGGCGGATATTATCAGCAAGGCCGGCACTATCATCTGGAACGGGCCGGTGGGTGTGTTCGAGTTCGACCAGTTCGGCGAAGGCACAAAAACCGTTGCCATGGCGATTGCCAATGCCAACGGGTTCAGCCTTGCCGGAGGCGGCGATACCATAGCGGCCATTCAGAAATACAACATCTATGACAAGGTGTCCTATATCTCCACGGCCGGCGGTGCGTTCCTGGAGTACCTCGAAGGCAAGACCCTGCCGGCGGTCGCCATGCTGGAAGAGCGCGCGAAGTAAGCAGACCCCTACAGACTCCGGAAACCGCCGACCATGCAGCGTAGAACAAAAATTGTGGCTACCCTCGGTCCTTCGACCGATGATCCAAAGGTGCTGGATGCCATGATCCAGGCCGGCGTGGACGTGGTCCGTGTCAACTTTTCGCACGGTTCGCCGGAAGAACACCTGCAGCGCGCCGAGGCAGTCCGTAACCGGGCCCGCGCACACGGTCGCCAGGTGGGTGTGTTTGCCGACCTGCAGGGACCCAAGATCCGCATCGATCGCTTCAGTGATGGCAAGATCAACCTGACAGAAGGTGAGCGCTTTATCCTGGATGCCGCACTGGATGCAGACGCCGGCAATACGGAGCGTGTCGGTATTGCCTACAAGGCATTGGTCGACGATGTGAACCGTGGCGACACGCTGCTGCTCGACGACGGTGCCGTGGTGTTGTGGGTTGAAGGCGTCAAGGGTGCCGAGATTGAAACCCGCGTAGTGGTCGGCGGTACGCTGTCCAACAACAAGGGGATCAATCGCCAGGGTGGCGGCCTGTCTGCGCAGGCCATTACCGACAAGGATCGTGCCGACATCAAGGTGGCTGCGGAGATGCAGGCGGATTACATCGCCGTGTCTTTTCCGCGGCACGCCGCTGATATCCATGAAGCGCGAGAACTGTTGCGCAAGGCCGGCGGGCACGGCGGCGTGGTCGCCAAGATCGAACGCGCCGAAGCCATGAACGCGCTGGAAGAAATCATCGACGCCGCCGACGTGGTGATGATTGCGCGCGGTGACCTGGGTGTCGAAATCGGTGATGCTGAACTGCCCGCCGTGCAAAAACGCATTATCCGCATTGCCCGCACCATGGATCGTGTGGTGATCACCGCCACGCAGATGATGCAGTCCATGATCGAGAATCCCATCCCTACACGGGCCGAGGTTTTTGACGTGGCCAACGCGGTCATCGACGGTACCGACGCGGTCATGCTGTCGGCCGAAACAGCGACCGGCAAGCATGTCGCCAAGGTGATCGAGGCCATGGATCGCATCTGCCGGGGTGCGGAGACACAGCGCATGGACACGGCGGCGGAACGGCGCAGCGCCATGCATTTCAAGGCCATAGACGAGGCCATTGCCAAGGCGGCCATGTATACCGCAAACCATACCGGCGTTAAGGCTATTGCGGCCTTGACGGAATCCGGCGCTACGCCCCTGTGGATGTCCCGTATCAGTTCCGGGATTCCGATCTACGCCTTGACGCGCCATGTGGAGACGCGTAGAAAGGTGACTCTTTATCGCGGCGTTTACCCCGTGAGCTTCGACGTCACCACGACTGACCACCCGCAGGTGAACCGCGAGGCGATCGACGAACTGATGCGGCGCGGCGCGGTGCGTGACGGTGACCTGGTAATCATTACCAAGGGCGACCTCATGGGCGTGCACGGTGGCTCCAATGCCATGAAAATCATTCGTGTCGGCGAGCACGTCATCAATATGGAATGACGCCTGGCCGCCGGTTTTCACAATACAGAAAATGTTTACTCACTGAACCAACTCCGAGGATACCAACATGGCTCTGATTTCCATGCGTCAACTACTCGATTATGCCGCCGAAAATGATTTCGGTATGCCGGCATTCAACGTGAACAACATGGAGCAGGTGCATGCCATCATGCAGGCTGCTGATGAAACCGACAGCCCGGTAATCATGCAGGGTTCCGCCGGAGCGCGGTCCTACGCGGGCGAGCCTTTCCTGCGTCACCTGATTACGGCGGCCACCGAAATGTATCCGCACATTCCGATCGTCATGCACCAGGACCACGGTTCCGAACCGGCTGTCTGCCTGCGTTCCATCCAGTCCGGTTTCACCTCGGTGATGATGGACGGCTCGCTGATGGCGGACATGAAGACCCCCTCGACCTTTGAATACAACGTTGACGTGACACGTACCGTGGTACAGATGGCGCATGCCGGTGGCGTATCCGTCGAAGGCGAGCTGGGCTGCCTGGGTTCCCTGGAAACGGGTGAGATGGGTGAAGAAGACGGCCACGGTGCGGAAGGCAAGCTGTCCATGGACCAGTTGCTGACCGACCCCGAGGAAGCCGCCAGTTTCGTGAAGGAGACCGGTGTGGATGCACTGGCCATCGCTATCGGCACCAGCCACGGCGCCTACAAGTTCACCCGTCCGCCGACCGGCGACATCCTGGCCATCAGCCGCATCAAGGAAATCCACGCGCGTCTGCCCAACACCCACCTGGTCATGCACGGTTCGTCATCCGTACCGCAGGAATGGCTGAAGATCATCAACGACTTCGGCGGCGACATGGGCGAAACCTACGGCGTGCCGGTGGAAGAAATCTGCGAAGGCATCAAGCACGGCGTACGCAAGGTCAATATCGATACCGACCTGCGTATGGCCTCCACCGGCGCCATCCGCAAGCACCTGGCGGAAAACAAGTCCAACTTCGACCCGCGCAAGTTCCTCAAGGCTTCCACCGCGGCCATGAAGGATATCTGCAAG
>DRQL01000058.1 GCA_011371465.1 Gammaproteobacteria bacterium
ATTTCCCCAAACTCTGCCACCCCAAGTGCGGCCTGGAGATCAACCTCCGCCGGATCAAGGCCAACCGCAACCTGCGGGTCATGGCCATGACCGAGGTAACTGCGATCAGCGGTGACGCCGGCAACTACAGCGTCACACTGAAGACCGCGCCGCGTTACGTGAACGAGAACTGCACCAACTGCGGCGACTGTGGCAACGCGGTGGAGACCGAGTTCGACGACGAGTACAACTACGGGCTGGGCAAGCGCAAGGGCGCCTACCGCCCGTTCAACCAGGCCTACCCGGAACGCTTCGTGCTGGACCCGGCCATCATCGGCACCGATGACGCCGAAAAAGCCAAAGCCGCCTGCAAGTACGGCGCCATCGACCTGGACATGACCGAAGTCGAAAACACCATCACCGTCGGCGCCATCATCTGGGCCACCGGCTGGAAACCCTACGATGCCGGCAAGATCCAGCCCTACGGCTACGACCGTTACCAGAATGTCATCACTTCCGTCGAGTTCGAGCGCATGCTGGATCCGCACGGCCCCACCGGCGGCAAGATCCTGCGCCCCAGCGACGGCAAGGAAGCGAAAGACGTGGCCTTCATCCAGTGTGCCGGTTCACGCGACCAGAACCACCTCAAGCACTGTTCACGCATCTGCTGCATGGCCAGCCTGAAGCAGACCACCTACCTGCGTGAGCAGTATGGTGACGACGCCAAAGGCACCGTGTACTACATCGACATCCGTGCCATCGACCGTATCGATGACTTCTACCAGAAGGTGCAGGATGACGAGAACATCACCTTCACCAAGTCCAAGGTGGCCTCCATCACCGAAGACAGGGAAACCGGCAACCCGGTCCTGCACGGCGTGGACACCGAGGGATACCACCGTTACAGCAACCCGCACGAACTGGTGGTGCTGGCGATCGGCATGGAACCCAGCGTCCCGGCCGACGGCTTCCCCATGGAAGTGGTGCTGAACGAGGAAGGTTTCGTGGAACTGGATGAAGCCAACGGCGCCTTTTTCGCCGCCGGCTGTTCGTCGGATGCCCTGGACGTCAACCGCGCGGTACAGAGCGCGACGGCCAGCGCACTGCGCGCCATCCAGGTGGTCAACAAAGTTGCCGGTGCGGAGGGTTAAGCCGTGGCAGATATAAAGATTGGAGCTTACATTTGCAAGGGTTGCGGACTGGGCGAGCGCCTGGACTGCGACGAACTGGCCACCATCGCACAGCGCGACGGCAAGGCACAGGTCGTGCAGCAGCACGACTTCCTGTGCTCCGCCGAAGGCGTGAAGATGATCCAGGCCGACATCGACAACGAAGGCGTCAACCGCGTGGTCATCGGTGCCTGCTCGCGCCGTGCCAAGACCGATGCCTTTAACTTCCGGAACGTCACCATTTCACGCGCCAACCTGCGTGAAGGCGTGATCTGGATTCGTCCCGATGAAGACGATATGCGTGAAACCACGCAGGAAATGGCCGCGGATTACATCCGCATGGGTTGCGCCGAAGCCAAGCACTCCACCGTGCCGGCTTCCGAACAGGAAAAGGGCAGCAACGACACCATCCTGGTGGTCGGCGGTGGCATCACCGGCATGACCGCAGCCATCGAGGCTGCAAAAACCGGCTACCCGGTGCACATTGTCGAAAAAACCGGTGCCCTCGGCGGTTATGCCGGCAAGATGTGGAAGGATGTGCCCATGCACTCGCCTTACACCGATCCGGTCGACACCCCGGTGGCAAAACTGGTCGCCGAAGTCGAGGCCGACAGCCGCATCACCGTTCACCTGAACGCCACCATCAGCAAGACCTCCGGTGCGCCGGGCCGTTTCTCCGCTGACATCAGCACCGAGAGCGGTTCCACCACCACGGAAAACTTCGGCGCCATCATCCAGGCGTCCGGTGCCACGCCCTACGATGCCAGCCAGCTGCCGGAACTCGGCTACGGCAAGAGCAAGGACGTGGTCGACCGCGTGGAACTGGAACAGCTGGCCATCGCCGCGGACGGCGGTCCGATCAAACGCCCGTCCGACGGCAAGGAAGTGAAAAAAGTCACCTTCATCCAGTGCGCCGGCCAGCGCAGCGACAAGGAAGGCCACCTGAACTACTGTTCCGGCGACTGCTGCCTGACGTCCATCAAGCAGGCCATGTACTTCAAGGACCAGAACCCGGACATCGAAACCGAGATCCTGTTCGATGACCTGCGCACCCCGGGCGCGCCGGGCGAAGACTTCTACCGCAGCGGCCAGGACAAGATGGTTACCTTCCGCAAGGGCATCGTCAGTGAAGTGGTGGCCGGCAGTAACGGCCCGGTGGTCAAGTTCAAGGACAAGATCCTCGACGAAGACGTGGAAGAAGAAGCCGACCTGGTGGTGCTGGCCACCGGCATGGTCGCCAACTCCGGTGTCGACATCGACGAAGTGCCGCAGAACGAACCCGGCGAGTGGGAAATCAGCGTGGATTCCATCCTCAACCTGAACTACCGCCAGGGCAAGGATCTGCCGCACCTGAAGTACGGTTTCAACGATTCGCACTTCATCTGTTTCCCGTACGAAACCCGCCGCACCGGCATCTACACCTGCGGCCCGGTACGCCGGCCGATGGATACCCAGCAGGCCATCGACGACGCCACCGGCGCCACGCTGAAAGCCATCCAGGAAATCGAAAACGCCAAGGTCGGCCGTGCCGCCCACCCGCGTTCTGGCGACCTGTCCTACCCGATCTTCCGCAAGGAAGGCTGCACCCAGTGCAAGCGCTGCACCGTGGAGTGCCCGTTCGGCGCCATCGACGAAGACGAAAAACGCTTCCCGGTGTTCAACGAGTCCCGTTGCCGCCGTTGCGGCACCTGCATGGGCGCCTGCCCGGTACGCGTGATCTCCTTCGAAAACTACTCCTGCGATACGGTCGGCCAGCAGATCAAGAACGTCGACATACCCGACGAGTTCGAGGAGAAGCCGCGCATCCTGGTACTGGCCTGCGAAAACGACGCCTACCCGGCGCTCGACATGGCCGCCCAGCAGGGTGTCAGCTACAGCCAGTTTGCCCGCATCATCCCGGTAC
This sequence comes from Gammaproteobacteria bacterium, assembly GCA_011371465.1. GTDB lineage: Bacteria > Pseudomonadota > Gammaproteobacteria > DSM-19610 > DSM-19610 > Thiogranum. The sequence goes on from DRQL01000058.1 coordinate 3,052, forward strand.
GCTGCCTGGGCAGTGTCAACACCATCTGGGTGACCGACGCGCTGAACTCCGGCTACGACGGCATCATCCTGATGGGCTGCCAGAAGGGTGACGACTACCAGTGTCACTTCGTCAAGGGTTCGGAAATGGCCAATATCCGCATGAGCAAGGTGGACGACACGCTGGAGACCCTCAGTCTCGAAAAAGAACGCGTGGAGACCTACGAGATCGCCATTACCGACATCGAACGCGCGCCGAAACTGATCAACGACATGGCCGAAGCGGTCGAGAAAATGGGCATGAGCCCGTTCAAGTTCTAGGAGCAGTCATGAGCAACTACAACCAGGAAATGATCGAAAAGTACCGCGGCAACTTCCTCAAGGAAGTGCAGGACAACGTGGAAGAAGGCGACTGGGTGAAGATGTGCATGCAGTGTGGCGTGTGCTCCGGCTCCTGCCCGCTG
>DRQL01000059.1 GCA_011371465.1 Gammaproteobacteria bacterium
CGCATGGCCCGCCGCCAGCGCCGGGAATGGCGAAAATCGCCAAGCCCCGACATCAGCGCGCCAACCCTTCGGGAATAGCCCCAGAACAGTTCATCACCGCCGTCTCCGGACAGCATGACGGTGAAATCCCTGCGGGCCAGGCGCGACACCAGCAAGGTCGGGAAAATCGAAAAATCTCCCAGCGGTTCTCCACAGGCGGCCACCACGTCATCGAGCATGTCCACTGCATCGTCCGGTTCCACATGCTCTACGGTTTGTTCGATCCCCAGTGCCTGCGCATAACGGATGGCATCCTGCGATTCATCGGTCGCGTCGCCACCGGTACCAATGGTAAACGCCCGCATGTTGTTGCCACAGGCCTGCTGCATCTTGGCACAGACCAGCGGAGAGTCGATGCCGCCGGACAGGAAGGCGCCAATGGGCACGTCACTGACCAGCTGTCGTTTCACGGCACGGGTAATGGCCGCATCCACCGCCTCCATGGCCTCCCCGCCCCGGAGTGAGGCCGGCTGGTAGCGCGGAAACGCGTAGTAGCATCCCTGTGAAATCGTTCCCTCGCCGCGCACTTCAAGCCAGCTTCCCGCTTCCAGCATACCGGTGTTCTCGAGGATGCCCCAGGGTGCGGGAACACTGCCCAGGTGGAAATACAGGCTGGCGGCAGCAGGGGAAAAAGACAGGCCGCGGCTCCAGGGATGCGCGAGCAGCTGGTCATACTGCGAGCCGAACACCAGCCCGTCGGCGTGCTTCAGGTAATAGAGCGGCTTGATGCCGGCGTGGTCCCGCGCCAGTAACAGGGTACGCTCGCGGGTGTCGTAGAAGGCCAGCGCAAACATGCCATTGAAGCGGTCCAGCGCATCCCTTCCCCACGTTGCCAGGGCATACAGCACCACTTCCGAATCCGTGCCGGAGCGGAAGCGGATACCGCGCTGCTCCAGCTGGCGACGCAGCTCGACAAAATTGTAGACTTCACCGTTGAATACCAGGACGTAACGGCCATCGTCAGACACCATGGGCTGGTGGCCGGCCGGGGACAGATCGAGAATGGACAGGCGACGGAACACCAGCGTGCAGTGCGCGTCCTGCCAGGCGCCGGCATCATCCGGACCACGGCGAATCATGAGCTTGCTGATGGACTCCCAGTCTGCCTGACTCGGCTGGGCCCCGAACCGCAATTCGCCGGCGATACCGCACATCGGGTGGATTGCTCTTGCGTGTGGAATGTTGGGCGGAAGTTATCAGATTTACCATTCCCCGGCAACCGAATCGCTAAGGAATCAAGCGCCTGTGTCGATACAGGCTGCAGGACGAAAGCCCGGGTGCCGGGCATGCACGGTGCAGGGAAGCTCCCCGGCGAACCCGAACTTCTCAATTGCCCGCATGCGGCCCGCCAGAGTACACTACGGCGCCTTACACCGGGGCAGCCTCCTGGCCGCCCTGAACAGGGATGGCAGTACAGGCCCGGGCACGAACCTGGACAAAATCAAGTCAGCAGAACCGGTATGAGGGAAACATGTCTGCAAATAACATCGCCATACGAGCTGAAGGGGTCAGCAAGGTATACCGGCTTGGGGCAAAGGAAGAAGCGGAAGATGCCCTGCTGAAATCTGTACTCAATGGATTACGCAGCCCGTTTACCAATTACCGGAAATACCGTTCCCTGTACACGTTTGATGACCTGGATTTCGATAATCCTGACGCCAATACCGACCCGAACATCCTGTGGGCGCTGCGCAATGTGTCGTTCGAGGTAACGGAAGGCGAAGTGGTCGGCATCATCGGCCGCAACGGGGCCGGCAAGTCGACGCTGCTGAAAATCCTTTCCAAGATCACGCCTCCGGCGCGCGGGCGGATTGAGATTCGCGGGCGCACCTCCAGTCTGCTGGAAGTGGGAACCGGCTTTCACAATGAACTGACCGGCCGGGAAAACGTCTACCTGAACGGCACCATCCTGGGAATGCGCAAAAAGGAAGTCGATCGCAAGTTCGACGAGATCGTCGAGTTCTCCGGGGTCGAGAAATTCCTCGATACGCCGGTGAAGCGCTATTCCAGCGGTATGCGCGTGCGCCTGGCCTTTGCGGTTGCCGCCCACCTGGAACCGGAAATCCTGATCATCGACGAGGTGCTTGCCGTCGGCGACGCTGCCTTCCAGGAAAAATGCCTGAACAAGATGCAGGACGTCGGCAGTCACGGACGAACCGTCTTTTTTGTCTCCCACAATATGCCGGCCGTGAGCCGGTTGTGCAGCCGGGTGATCATGCTGAGCCAGGGAGAACTGGTGGCCGACGGCCCCAGCGACCGGATAGTCGCCCAGTACCTGCATGAAGGCACCAACACCGCGGCGGAACGCCACTGGCCGGATGCTGCCAAGGCGCCCGGCGGCGAAGTTGCACGTCTCAACAGCGTGCGTATCAAGGATGAAAACGGGGTGACGACGGCAGCGATCGATATTCGCAAACCGGTCGGTTTCGAAATGACCTTTGAGGTCCTGGATGACCACTACACGCTGATGCCCCACTTCAACCTGCTCAATGACGAAGGGGTGTGCTGTTTTTCCACCTTTGACCTGTCGCCGGAGTGGCGCAGGAAACGGCGCCCCAAAGGACGTTATACCGCTACTGCGTGGGTGCCCGGCAATTTCCTTTCCGAAGGCGGCTTCTTTGTGAACGCGGCCATGATTACCATGGAACCGCAAACCATTCGCCAGTTCTATGAACGGGAAGCCGTCAGCTTCCAGGTGATCGACAGCATGGAGGGCGATTCAGCCCGTGGCGACTGGGCGCGGGAAGTCACCGGCGTGGTGCGCCCGCTGCTGGACTGGGATACCGAGTTTCAGAAAGCCTGAATCAGGGACACAGCGGCAGCAGCAGGTTCAGCGGTTCTTTCCACCGGTCCTTCATCTTGACGTACCCGGCCGGTTTCGGGTGCAGCTTGTCCTGCAGGTCACCCGGATACAGCAGCGCTGACTGCTGATCGATCACCACGATCTGGTCCGGGTAGGCGGAATTGGCCGGGTTGGATATGCGATCGTTGGCCATGGCCAGCAGGTTGGCATTGAATTCACTGACCACCGGGTTGAGCGGGTTCTGGTCAATGATCTGCGCCAGGATGACCGTCACCGGGTTACCGCCCGGGCTGGCTTCCCACAGGTCGATTTCGTCCAGTATGGCTTCCACTTCGATGTCACCGCCGGCCACCAGCCCGTTGGTACCCGCGTGCAGCAGGATAATGTCAGCGGGATTGGCATCCAGCCAGGCGCGTACCCCGTCGGTCGGGTAGCCGGTCTTGCCCCAGGCGATATCGGTCGCCGTCCAGCCGCCGTGTCCTTCGTGGTCGGAATCAAACGGACTGTAACCCCAGCCATGATTCTGTCCGCCGACAAAGTCGAAGGCATAACCTTCCGCCACCAGGTCGTTGTACAGCGGCAGGCGCCAGCCGACGCGCAGGTCTGCGGTCGGGATGATGTCGGGCTCATTACCGCCGACCTCGACGCCGGTCGTGATGGAGTCTCCCAGCGGCATCATCCGGGGTTCAATGATCACCGTGTAGATATTGATGACCGTGCCACCCGGCAGGCCCTCGACCTGGTACTGGAAACTGTCGCTGCCCCAGCCGCTGCCATCCGGCTGGTAGCGGAACTGGCCGGTGCTCGCATCAACGATGGTGGCCGTACCCAGGGTTCCGTTGCCACCGGGGGGAATACTGAACAGCAGGCTCCCGGACCCGGTCCCTCCCGATACCGGTAACACGCCGTTCAACGCCTGGGTGCGCGGTGTCGCCGCGCAGGCCCCGACCGGCACTTCCCGGATCTGGATGGCCTTCACCAGCGGGTTCTTGACCTGGTGCAGGAAGCGGATGTCGATCTGCCCGTCCGTCACGTTCACCCTGGTGGTCTTCAGCAGGGCGGTGTTGGAACCCGCTTCCTTGTAGATATCCAGGTTGTCGAACTCCAGCAGCCCTTCGATGCTCACATCGAAGACCCGCGCACCGACCCTGAAGTTTTTCGAGTTGCTCTCGGTGAAATACAGGGTGACTTCGTACAGGCCCGGTGACACCGGGTAGCTGCAGGTCATCTCCGGTGCTGCACCCTCGTCCCAGCGGGTGGTCAGGAACAGCGTTTCATCCGGGGTCCCCTGGATCGGGCCCGGGATGGTATTCAGGATGCCCGTGTTACACCCGTAGTCTGCTGCCCAGAGATTACCGGCCGAATCGGTATAGGCCGCACCACCGATATTGACCCGCACCGGCTGCTGGTCCGCGCTACCCACCGTCAGTGTCCAGGACTGACTGTCTTCCAGGCCACCCTGGTCCTGTACCCGCACGGTGACCGGGTGGCCACCCACATCACCCGCTCCCGGCGTCCAGCTGACCACGCCCGTGCCGGGATCGATGCTCATCCCGGTCGGCGCCGTATCCAGGAAGTACTGCCAGGTATCACCCGCATCGTCTGTGACGTTCACGTCATAACGGTACAGCGTGCCGGCTTTTGCGGCGATGACCGGCGTAGTGGTGATGACCGGCGGGTTGTTACCCACGGCGGCGGACACCGTCAGCGTCCAGGACTGGGTATCCTCCAGGCCACCCTGGTCACGTACCCGCACCGTCACGGACTGCTGGCCCACACCGGCAGCACCCGGTACCCAACTGACTATACCGCTGTTGGGGTCGATGCCCATACCGGTCGGCGCCGTATCCAGGAAGTACTGCTGGGTATCACCCACATCGTCTGTAACGTTCACATCGTAACGGTAGGACTGACCTTCTGTAGCCGTGAGTACCGGCGTGCTGGTAATGACCGGTGGGTTATTCCCCACGGCGGCGGACACCGTCAGTGTCCAGGACTGGGTATCTTCCAGGCCACCCTGGTCCCGCACCCGCACCGTCACGGACTGCTGGCCCAGGTCGGAGGAACCCGGCACCCAGCTGACCGTACCTGTGTCGGGATCGATGCTCATACCGACCGGCGCCACGTCCAGGAAATACTGCTGCGTATCCCCCGCATCGTCCGTGACCTTGACATCGTAGCGGTAGGACTGGCCTGCCGTCGCGGTGAGCACCGGCGCGCTGGTAATGACCGGCGGGTTATTACTCCCAGCCGTCGTAACGTCCAGCGACCAGGACTGGGTGTCTTCCAGGCCGCCCTGGTCGCGCACCCGCACCGTGACAGGGTGGCTGCCCGCATCCGCCGCACCCGGTGTCCAGCTGATCACGCCCGTACCGGGGTCGATACTCATCCCGACCGGCGCCACGTCCAGGAAATACTGTTGGGTATCCCCCGCATCGTCGCTCACGTTCACGTCATAACGGTACAGCGAACCAACCGTTGCGCCCGTCACCGGGGACGTGCTGATCACCGGCGGGTTGTTTCCCGCCGGCACAATGGCAATGGCCTTGACCAGCGGGTTTTTCACCTGGTGCAGGAAGCGGATGTCGATCTGCCCGTCCGTCACGCTGACCGTGGTGGTCTTCAGCAGGGCCGTGTTGGAACCCGCTTCCCGGTAGATATCCAGGTTGTCGAACGCGCGCACCCCTTCGATGTCCACGTCGAATACCCGTGCACCAACCCTGAAGTTTCTCGAGTTGCTTTCGGTGAAATACAGGGTGACCTGGTACAGCCCCGGCGATACCGCATAGCTGCAGGTCATCTCCGGCGCCGCGCCCTCGTCCCAGCGCGTGGTCAGGAACAGGGTTTCATCCAGGGTTCCCTGGATCGGGCCGGGAATGGTATTCAGGATGCCGGTGTTACAACCGCTGTCCGCCGACCACAGGTTGCCGGCTACGTCGGTGTAGGCCCCGCC
>DRQL01000060.1 GCA_011371465.1 Gammaproteobacteria bacterium
AAAGGTTTCCAGTACGCGGGTTACCTGTTCGCGCGGCACATTGGTCAGGCCGGCCATGGCCGAACCCACCTTCTGCACCTCCTTGGGCCCCATGTGCTTCAGCACTTCCGAGGCATTTTCCTCACCCAGCGTCAGCAACAGCACCGCAGCGCGATCCGTACCGCTCAGTTTCAGCTTGCCTTCATCCATCTTCGCCTACCCAGTTCTTCACCACCTGCGCAACCCGTTTCGGGTCCTCGCCGACGACGCCCCTGGCCGCCTCCAGGTGTTGCTCGTAACCCATCTGCGGGGCAGCCAGTTGCGCCTGTTGCGGGCTGGCCCCGGACAGGCTGAGCTGGTCTTCGCCGACACCGCCTTCTCCCGCTGTGGCCGCAGCCGGAACCATGGCCGCGGCCTGCATGCTCTGTGCGCCTTTCTCGGCCAGGCTGCGCATTACCGGCTTCAGCACACCAAAGATCACCAGCAGCACGCCCAGCACACCGACCGCCTGCCTGGCAACATCCCATACCCAGGGCTGCTCCAGCAGTGCAGGCTCCGGCAAGGGCTCTGCTTCCGGCTGCTGTATAAACGAAGTATTGATGACATTGATGGTATCACCCCGTTGTTCGTCGAAACCGACGGCGTCCTTGATCAGGCCGGTAAAGCGCTTGATTTCATCATCATCCCAGGGCTTGCTGACCAGTTCGTCGTTATCATCCAGCTCCTGCTTGTCGTCGAGCACCACGGCGATGGACAAGCGGCGGATGGTGCCACTGGCCAGTTTGGTGTGGCTGATGGTCTTGTCCAGCTCATAGTTACGGATGCTGCTCTTGCTGTTGTTGATCGGCACGACATTCGACGAAGTACTCTGACTGCCGGTATCCTGCCCGGCCACTGCAGCACCGGCCGTCGGCTGCAACGCCGTTTCATCCGGTGGCTGATTGGACAACGCACCGGGCACACCGGATGCGCCGGCGCTGCCCGTAGTACTGTCCTCGCTGGTCTGTTCGCTGCGCAGCAGGCGCAGTTCCGGACGGCCGGGGTTATACACTTCCTGGGTCCGCTCGGTGGCGGTGAAATCCAGGTCGGCACTGATGCTGGCGCGCACCCGGCCGGCGCCGACAATCGGTTCCAGCAACCGGCGGATGCGCTCCGCGTAGGTCGACTCCAGTTTGCGGTTGTAGGAAAACTGCGTGGAAGTCGACGCCATGCCGTTATCGTCACCGGCGCTGCTCAGCAATTCGCCGCGCTGGTCGACCACAGTGACCTTGCCGGGCTTCAGGTGCGGCACGCTGGACGATACCAGGTGCACGATGGCCGCCACCTGCTCCTCGTCCAGCGTGCGCCCGGAGTACAAATCGATCATGACCGATGCAGAAGGATCGGAACGTTCGCGCAGGAACACGGAACGCTTTGGAATCGCCAGGTGCACACGCGCATTCTCCACGTTGCGCAGGGTAGCGATGGTACGGCCCAGTTCCCCTTCCAGGGCGCGCTGGAAACGCGCTGTCTCGATAAACTGGCTGGTACCGAAGCCCTGCTCCTTCTGCAGCATTTCAAAACCCATGGCGTTGCCTTCCGGCAAACCGTCCCGGGCCAGTTCCATGCGCGCCGACTGCACCTTGCCGCTTTCCACCATGACGGCGCCGGTGGTTTCGTCCACCTTGAAACCGATTCCGGATTTCTGCAGGGCATCGATCACCTGCCCGGCATCCTTGCTGCCAAGGTTGGCGTACAACAGGGTATAGCCGGGTTGCTGTGACCAGAGCACCACCGCCACGCCGATGGCGACACTGGCTGCAAGACCGACCATCAGACCGATCTGCCGCAACGCCGGCAAACCCTGGAAGCCCTGAACTGTTTCTGCTTTAACCATTGCCATTGCTATGCTCTACCTGTTGTCAGACCGGCATACTCATGATGTCCTGGTACGCTGAAACCAGGCGGTTGCGCACCTCGGTCATGGCCTGGAAGGCGACACCCGCCTTCTGCAGGGCAATCATGACCTCGGTGACATCCACGCTCGGATCACCTGCGCTGAACGCACTGGAAAGTTTGGAGGCTACCTGCTGTGTGTCATTGACGCTGTCAATCGACTGCTTCATCAGGTCGGCGAACTCGGTTCGTGGCGCCTGCGTCGCGCCCGTTTCCGCCGGTCCGCCCTGTGCCGCGGCGGTAAGCCGCCGCATTTCCGCCAGTACCTGCTCCACACTGTTGATGCTGCTCATGTCTCTACCCCCTCTAGGCCGGAACCGCTATACCCTGTTCGCGCATGCGCGCCAGCTTGTAGCGCAGCGTGCGCGGACTGATGCCCAGGCGTTCGGCGGCCGCCTTGCGGCTGCCCCGGTCCACGCGCAGGGCCTCAAGAATCATTTCAAATTCACGTGTTTTCAGACCACCGTCCAGGCCGGCCTGCGCGGTCGACGCCACATCCTCTGCCGGCATCGGCAGGTGACTTCCCGTCGGGTCGGCCGGGCCTGTATCCATTTCAAAACACAGGTCATGCGTTTCGATCTGCTCCCCGTTCAACAGGATGAGCGCGCGCTGGATCACATTGTCCAGCTCCCGGACATTTCCGGGCCAGGCATGATCCAGCAGTGCCTGCTGCGCCTGCTTAGACAGGTGCGGAAGCGAACGACCGGCCGGCGAATACCTGCGGATCAGCCGGTTGGTCAGCGGCAGGATGTCTGCCTTGCGCCGGCACAGCGGCGTCAGGTGCAGGGGAAATACGTTCAGACGGTAGAACAGATCTTCGCGGAAACGACCGGCTGCCACTTCTTCGCGCATGTTGCGGTTGGTGGTCGCCAGCACACGCACATCCAGCGCAATGGTTTCACGCCCGCCCAGGCGTTCGACCTCGCGTTCCTGCAACACCCGTAGCAGCTTGGCCTGCAGTCCCAGGTCCATCTCGGATATTTCATCCAGCAGCAGGGTGCCGCCCTGCGCCTGCTCGAATTTGCCGGCGCGCGCCTGGTAGGCGCCGGTGAAGGCTCCTTTCTCGTAACCGAACAGGGAAGCCTCCAGCATGTTTTCCGGTATGGCCGCACAGTTGATGGCCACAAACGGTCCCGCGGCGCGCGCTGAATGACGGTGAATCAGCTGGGCAAACACTTCCTTGCCGGTGCCTGAATTACCGCTGATCATGACCGTGGCATCGGTACCCGCCACCCGTTTTGCCAGTGCCGCCAGTTTGCGTGTGGCGGGGTCTTCGGCGACCACTTCCGGGTCGTCGTCCTGGTCCGGCAGGTAGCGGCGAATCATATCCACCAGCACTTCCGCCTCGAACGGTTTTACCAGGTAGTCGGCTGCGCCGGCGCGCATGGCATCGACCGCCTGCTGTATGGTGCCGTAAGCGGTCATCAGCACCACGGGCAGCTCGGGGATACTCGCCTTCAGTTTCTGCAACAGGGTATTGCCGTCCATGCCTTTCATCTGTACATCACTGACCACCAGGTCGAATGACTGCTGATCGATCAGCTGCATGGCCTGTTTGCCGTCTTCCGCCGACTGCACGCCGAAGCCGGCCAGTTCGACAGTGGCGCACAGGGCATCACGCAGGGCCGGGTCGTCTTCAACAATCAGCACAATGGATTGACTCATTACACATACCTCAAACTGGCACTGTCTGCCTTCTTCTGGTTAGCCCGTTGCTCGCCGGGGAGGGGCTGTTGTCCATCGTGCAACGGCAGCCGGATCACAAACCGCGCACCCTCCTGACAAGCGGAATCAATTTCAATATCGCCCTGGTGTGCATTGATGACCGCACGCGCAACCGCCAGGCCCAGGCCGGTGCCACTGGAGCGGGTGGTGAAAAAAGGTTCGAAAATATGTTCGTGCAGGTCGGGAGAGATACCCGGCCCGTTGTCCTGCAGGGTGATACAGACGGTTGTACCCTCTACCCCGGCGTCCCAGGCCAGCTGCGGCCGGCCATCACAGGCGTCGAGCGCGTTGGTGGCGAGGTTCGCCAGTACACTGGCCAGGATTTCACGCTGGCAACACAACTGGACGTCCTGCTGATCCAGCTGCACTGTCCAGTGTGCATCGCGCTCTTTCAGCTGCGGCAACAGCGTCTGTCGCACCTGTGCAAGCAGCTCACCGAGCGCGACGATTTCCTCGCTTCCCTGGCCACCGCGGGCAAACACCAGCATATCGTTGACCATATGGTCGAGGTGCCGCAGGCCCGTCAGCAGGCGTTCCACGAAACAATCGTGTTGCGCGCGCGGCAGACCTGGCTGGCTGAGCTGGGATGCGTACAGCAGTGCGGTGGAAAGCGGGGTGCGGACCTGGTGGGCAAGGCGGGCGGTCATTTCACCCATGCTGGAAAGCCGCTGGCTGCGCGAGGCTTCCTGCTGCAGGGTGCGTATTTCGTTACGCAGTTGCGTACGCTCGCTGCGCGCCGCTGCCAGCTCCCGGTTCAGACCGGTGACCTGGTCCTGCAGCAAACGATAGGAACCGGTGAGCTGTTCGGAAACCTCCGCGAACCGGGCGAAGGCATCCTGCAGTTGTTGCTGTCTGGCAGCCGGTTGGCTCATATACAGGCGTACTCCCAAATGCGTTGCTAAAGCGGGGCTGGTGAGCCCGTGCTTTACAAAGCAAGGAGTATGCCTGGAATATTATTTAGAATTAAAACAGATAGTTAAAGACAGCAGCTGCGCAGTGCGTCAAACTCTCGGCGCGCTGTCCGAACGCTGCAGGCCGTATTTGCGCAATTTTTCCACCAGCGTGGTACGGCGCATACCGAGGCGTTTGGCGGCCTGGGCGACGATCCCGTTGGCGTCATCCAGCGCCTGGCGGATAAAACCCACCTCCAGGTTGCTGAGGTGTTCTTTCAGGTCGAGCCCGCCGCGCGGCAGGCGGGGTTCGGTTTCCAGCTGGTACTGGGGCATGCTGTTCTGCGCGCTCATGATCTCCTCGTTCAGGCGCGAGACTTCGGCACCGCTCACATCGCTCTGGAATTTCTCCGGCAAGTCGGCCATGTCGACCACACCAAAGGGAAAGAGGATGGCCAGCCGTTCGATCAGGTTAGCCAGTTCCCGCACGTTGCCCGGCCAGTTGTACTGGCACAGGGCGACGATGGCGCCCTGGGTCAGGCGCACGGAACCCCGTTTTTCGTGCTCGATGCGGCGGATCAGTTCGTTGACCAGCAGGGGTACATCTTCAACGCGATCCCGCAGCGGCGGCATTTCGATGGGGAATACGTTCAGGCGGTAGAACAGATCCTCGCGGAACTTGCCTTCGGTGATGGCTTCTTCCAGGTTACGGTGGGTGGCGGCAATGATGCGCACATCGGCCTTGATGCTCTTGTTGCTGCCCACCCGCTCGAAGGTGCGCTCCTGCAGCACCCGCAGCAACTTGACCTGCATGTTGAGACTCATGTCACCGATTTCGTCCAGGAACAGGGTGCCCCCTTCCGCCAGTTCGAAACGCCCCTGGCGGGCGCTGATGGCACCGGTGAACGCACCCTTTTCATGGCCGAACAGTTCGGATTCAAGCAGGTCGGCAGGGATCGCACCGCAGTTGACCGGCACGAAGGCCTGTTCACGGCGGTTGGAATAGTAGTGCAGGTTGCGCGCGACCACTTCCTTGCCGGTGCCCGATTCGCCGAGAATCAGCACATTGGCATCGGATTTCGCCACCTGCTGGATCATCTTGCGTACCATCTGCACGGCACGGCTGGTGCCCACCAGGCTGCGGAACAGGTCGACCGGGCGCTGGTTGGCGCCTTCAGACTGGGTTTCGCGGTACACCTCGGCCTGGTGCAGGGCACTGGTCAGCTGGGTGTAGTGGACCGGCAGCTCGACACGCCCGAGGATGCAGGAACTGGGCTCGATGGCGACCGTCAGTTCCTTGTTCTTTTCCGACAGCAGGAAGATCGGCAGGTGTTCATCCAGGTCGTGGACTTCCTTGAGCAGTTTCTGCAAGGCCTTGTCGGACTTGCAGGTTCCCACCAGCACCGCAAGGATGTCGCGGGGATCTTCGATGGCGGATTTCCAGTGCCCGCAGTCGGTTTCGAGCTCCGGGTGGTAATTGATAAAACGCAATACCGACGTCAGCTCGCGGCCGCGCTCTGCATCGGCTTCGATCACTAATACCCTGGGTTCACTGACTGCCACCTGAGTTTCCCCCATCAATCTGGCCTCTGGCTGAATGGAATTTTTTTAAATCTGCCTTAAACAGCGGTCTGCTAAAGTTAAGCACTCTTGGACAAGAATGTCAAAATTTTGTCATAAATTTGACCGCGAATCCATCAACGATGCAAGCAATTGTTTTATTGGAAGTTTACGGATTTACAGCGCGCGCTGACAAAAACCTGCGTACGTCCGGAAGCAGGCCGTTATAAGGGTTTCCAGGGAAAACCCGGGGGGTACCGGGTAAGCTGACCCGGTCGTGCGGCCGACGAAACGGCCGGGGTACGTCACTAAGGAATCCGTGAATTAATCAATTTCCGTCATGCCGGCGTATGCCGGAATCCAGTGTTTTCAAGAACATGGGTACCGGCATGCGCCGGTGGGGCGAACCAGTCCGAGGTTACTGAAATCTCTGTGGCGAAGCAGGACCGCCTCGTTTCGTTAAGGTGCGCAGTCCCGGTAAGCCGCAGCAGCGCTGCGGCCTGCCCTGCCGGCCTGTAATTCACAGCCCAGCCGGTCACGGCACTGTACACCCAGACGGGTGACCTGCTGGTTGATGCTGAGTATTTCGCGGATGGCCACGGCGACTTCGGGGGCATCCTGCCCGCTGGCGGGCTGCCGGAAACAATCACCTACCAGTGTCTTGCGGCGGGTTTCCAGCCCGGCGACCAGTTCCCACTCGCCGGCCTGAGCCTTTGACAGCATCTCCCTGCTCAGCTCGATAATATCCCTGAGCTGGCGACTGCGATTCGTATCCATATCGATGGTTCTCCCGGATTCAGGCGCCGGTCGCGTGCTGCGCCGCCTGGTCGGCGATCGCGTCCCAGGCTTCCTTGATCTGCCGCAGCAGGTCCGATACTTCATCCAGCAGCGAGGTATCGTTGTCGCGGTTCGCCTCGATCAGTCGCCGTTCCATGTAGATGTACAGGTCTTCCAGGTTGCGGGCGATTTCGCCGCCGCGGTCCTTGTCGAGGCTGGATTTCAGGCCTTCGATGATCGATATCGCGCTGCCGACCTGTTCGCCCTTGGGCTGGATTTCGCCACGCTCCATGTGTCCCCTGGCGGCGGCGATCTTGTCCAGCGCGCCTTCCAGCAACATCTGTATCAGCCGGTGCGGACTGGCGGACTCGATACCGGTCCGTACCGC
>DRQL01000061.1 GCA_011371465.1 Gammaproteobacteria bacterium
GGGCAGCTCGCTGTTGCTTGGTGCAGTGTTCGTCGCCCTTGGTTACCTGGTGAGCGTGCTGGTGCGCGAGCGCAGCACAGCAGCGGGCGCCGCCATTGTGCTGTGGCTGGTTTTTGTGGTCCTGTATGACCTGGCGCTGCTGGGCCTTTTGCTCGCGGACCACGAACAGAAGATCGGCCAGACCCTGTTTTCCACCCTGATGCTGGTCAGTCCGTCGGATACCTACCGTATACTGAACCTGACAGCGTTTGACAGCGTGGGCCAGGCCGCCGGTATCGCAGGGGTTGCGGCCCGTTCCGGTTTCGGTATGGTACTGTTGCTGGGACTGCTGGTGAGCTGGATCGTATTGCCGCTGGCGGCCACCATGGCCGTGTTCCACCGGCGGGAGCTGTGAATGAGATCGCTGTACCGGTTGCTTCCTGTTCTCTTTGTGCTGGCCCTGATCATCTCCTGCGGTGATCGGCAGCCCACCGAAATCCCGGCGCCGCGGGAACTGACCCGGGATGCGGTCGGTTATTTCTGTGGCATGACCGTCCTGGACCACAAGGGTCCCAAGGGGCAGGTATTCCTGACCGACCGGGAGCAGCCACTGTGGTTCACGTCGGTACGTGACGCCATTGCCTTTACCCGGCTGCCGGGTGAACCGAAGAACATCGCCGCGATCTATGTCACGGACATCGGGCACGCCAGCTGGGACCAGCCGGAACCCGGCACCTGGATCGATGCCCGCAAGGCGTTTTATGTGATCGGCAGCGACCGTCTCGGCGGCATGCAGGCACCGGAAATAGTCCCCTTTGCCACCCGCAGCGAGGCACAGCAGTTTGCAGGGCAGCATGGTGGCGAGGTCTATGCTTTTGATGACATCCCCGCTTCAAGCGTACTGGAGGCCGCGGAGTAGCCCCCCATACAATGCTAATCCAGCCACGTAATCCCGACGGGCATAACGTCAGGTTACGGCGCTACGCGCCTAACCTGACCTACGATACTTCCCGCACCGGGGTGTGACATTCACCCGATCCCGTAGGTCGGATTAGCGTCAGCGTAATCCGACAGTTGTGATGTCGGGTTACGGTGCTGCGCACCTAACCCGACCTACAATACTTCTCGCACCGGGGTGTGACGTTCAGCCGATCCCGTAGGTCGGATTAGCGCCAGCGTAATCCGACAGTTGTGATGTCGGGCTACGGTGCTGCGCACCTAACCCGACCTACAATACTTCTCGCACCAGGGTGTGACGTTCAGCCGATCCTGTAGGTCGGATTAGCGCCAGCGTAATCCGACAATTGCAATGTCGGATTACGACACCGTACCCCAAACCTCCCAATGTGAGCCCGACCCCGTACAACAGGATTGATCCGCTCCGGGCAGCGCGCTACTCTCTGACACATCATTGACCCGCAAGCAGGAGTCCCCATGACCGATTGTCTGTTCTGCAAAATGGTGTCGGGCGAGATCACGCCGGACACGGTGTATGAAGACGACGACGTGCTGGCGTTCCGCGACATCAACCCGCAGGCACCCACGCACGTGCTGGTGGTACCGAAGCAGCACGTATCCACCCTCAATGACCTGGATGCCGAAAGCGCGCCGCTGGTCGGCAGGATGATGCTGGCTGCCGCAAGCATTGCGCAGCAGGAAGGGTTTGCAGAGCAGGGGTACCGTACCGTCATGAACTGCAACGCCCACGGCGGACAAACCGTGTTTCATATCCACCTGCACCTGCTGGGCGGCCGGGTGATGGGCTGGCCGCCGGGTTAGCCCGCCTTTCTCACCAGCTTCCTGCTGCGGCGGCGCCATGCCGCGCGCTGGCAGGCGTTCACTCGGTCGGGCTGCTCAACATAGTGTCGACTATGCCTGCGCGGCCCTCGGTCGCGAACGCCTGCCATCACACGACCTGACACCGCCTCGCTACGGAACCCGGTGAGAAAGGCAGGCTAGCGTCTGGACGTGCTGCTCATGGCCTTCACCAGCCGTTCGTAGTTTTTGAACCGGCGCTCACTGATCCGGCCGGAACGCACCGCGTCCTGCACGGCGCAGCCCGGTTCGCTGACATGCACGCAGTTATGAAAGCGGCACCCGCCAAGGAACGGTTCGAATTCCCGGAACCCTTTCGCCAGCTCGCCCGGCGGTACTTCGCACAGGGTAAAATCACGCACGCCCGGTGAGTCGATCAGGTCGCCCCCATCGGGCAGGTGGTAGAGCGTGGTGACCGTGGTGGTGTGACGCCCCAGCCCGGTCACCTGGGACAGCGCGCCGACGCGGATATCCAGATCCGGCAGCAGCGCCTGCACCAGTGATGATTTGCCCACCCCCGACTGGCCGACCAGGATACTGGTGTGCGACTTGAGTTGGCGGTGCAGTTCCTTCAGCCCGTCGGTCGTGCGGGTGCTGGTAAACAGTTGCGCGTAACCGATGTCCCGGTAGATGCCCAGGCGCTGTTCCAGCTTGTGGCGGCTTTCGTCGTCCAGGGTATCGGACTTGTTGACCACGATAACCGGAGTTGCGTCGATCAGCTCCGCGGCCACCAGGTAGCGGTCCAGCATGCCGTATTCAAAACTGGGCCGGGTCGCGATGACCACCACGATCTGGTCCAGGTTGGCTGCGACCGGTCGCACGCGGTTGTTGTGATCCGGGCGCGCCAGGGTGGTTCTGCGTTCCAGCACCTGGTTGATGACGCCCTCGCGCGGGTTGCTGGCCTGCCACAGGACACGGTCACCGCACACCGTGCGCGGCAGGTTTTTCCGTGTGGCGCAGCGGAACACTTCGCCCTGTTCATCCTCCACCAGGCTGACCTGGCCGTAATGGGCCAGCACCAGGCCGGGCTGGCCCCTGGCCGGTTCGGGTTTCCGGGTGGTGGCGGGAGAGCGGGGTTGGCGGCGGCGGGCTCCCACAGGGTCCGGTTCAGGCGTCGACAGGGATGAGCGCGTCAATCCTGGCCGCGCAGATGAAGTCGTTCTCTGAAAGACCGCCCACCGAGTGGGTGCTGTAGCGCACCAGGCAGCGGTTGTAGCCGACTTCCAGGTCCGGGTGGTGGTCCTCCCGGTGGGCAACCCAGGCCAGCGCGTTGACGAAGGCGATGGTCTGGTAATAGTTTTTAAAGCGGAATTCGCGCAGGATCGTCTGCCCGTCTTCGCCGAGTGACCAGTCGGCATGGATTTCCGTCATCAGCGCCTGTACTGCATCGTCGTCCAGCCGGCTGGTTTCGCGCCGGCAGTGCCGTTCAGTGAGCCCGCTGTTACTCATTCGCCTGTTTCCCGAAGTGGTAGAACGACTGGTCCAGGTAGTCCGCAACAGCACGCGCATCCTCGTCGAACCACTGTGCGCCCACGTTGAGCTGGCAGCGTTTGACCTGCTTGTCGAGGGCGGCACGGTCGCTGATAAAGCGGTCCTTGCGCGTGTAGACCTCGTTGCCGTGACACTTGGTGCAGTGTTCGTCGTGCAGATTTTTGCCCTTGTCGGCGTCGGCGAGGGCCACAGGGGCGGCACCCAGCAGGATAAGGATTAATGCAAA
>DRQL01000062.1 GCA_011371465.1 Gammaproteobacteria bacterium
GACGTGACCAGCAACGGCGTGAGCGCGGTATCCAGCCTGCGGAAAAGTTACTTCGCCAACCTGTTCAGCCGCTGAGCGTCGTACCGGCTTCGTCGACATAGGCAGCCGGGCCGGTTCGGGCTACAATGCGCGCGTCGCTTTTTGCCCGTACCAAGGAAGTCATGACCGTTCGCACCCGTTTCGCCCCCAGCCCGACCGGCTACCTGCATATCGGCGGTGCCCGCACCGCGCTGTTTTCCTGGCTGTATGCCCGCAAGCACGGCGGCCAGTTCGTGTTGCGCATCGAGGACACCGATCTGGAACGTTCCAGCGAGGCGTCCGTGAATGCCATCCTGGAAGGCATGACCTGGCTGGGCCTGGACTATGACGAGGGACCGTTCTACCAGACCAGCCGTTTCGAGCGTTACGCGGAAGTGATCCAGCAGCTGATGGACAGCGGGCATGCCTACAAATGCTATTGCTCGAAGGAGCGACTGGAAAAGCTGCGCGAGAAGCAGATGGCGAACAGGGAAAAACCGCGCTATGACGGTCACTGCAGCGCCGGTGTAGAGCCCCCGTCGCCGGATGCGCCCTTTGTCATCCGCTTCCGTAATCCGAAAGAGGGCCATGTCGAGTTCGACGACCTGGTGCGCGGCCGTATCAGTATCAGCAACGACGAGCTCGACGACCTGATCATCGCGCGCAGTGACGGTTCGCCGACCTATAATCTAACGGTGGTGGTCGATGACAGCGACATGCGCATTTCGCACGTCATCCGCGGCGATGATCATATCAACAACACCCCGCGACAGATCAACATGATCCGCGCAATGGGACTGCAGGTACCGGTCTATGCGCATACCCCGATGATCCTGGGGGAAGACGGCAAGCGCCTGTCGAAGCGCCACGGCGCCGTCAGCGTCATCCAGTACCGTGAGGACGGCTACCTGCCGGAGGCCCTGCTCAACTACCTGGTGCGGCTGGGCTGGTCACACGAAGATCAGGAGATCTTTTCCATCGATGAAATGATCGAGCTGTTCGATATCAGCGACGTCAACCGGGCCGCTTCCGTGTTCAACACGGAAAAGCTGTTGTGGCTGAACCAGCACTACATCAAGGCGACCGACCCGAAGCACATCGCCCGCCACCTGAGTCATCACCTCGGCCTGCGCGGCATCGACCCGACTAGCGGCCCCGATTTGCACGCCGTTGCGACTGTGCAGCATGAACGCGCCAAAACGCTGGTGGAGATGGCGGAGATCAGTGAGTTCTTCTACCGCGACTTCGACGAGTTCGATCACAAGTCCGCGAAAAAACACCTGAAAGCTGCCGCGCAGGAACCGCTGGAGAAGGTCAGGGAAGCCCTGGCAGCGCTGGAGGCGTGGGAGCCGGAGCCTATCTACGCCGCATTGACAGCGGTGGCAGAAGCCCTCGACCTGAAGATCGGTAAAGTGGCGCAACCCCTGCGGGTGGCCGTCGCCGGCCGTGCCGCCTCGCCCGGCATCGACGTGACCCTGCAGCTGGTGGGCAAGGAGGCTTGCCTGCGCCGCATCGACCGGGCACTCGATTATATCCGTCAGCGCGTTGCGCAGAGTGAATCCGCATGAGCAGTGAAGACACGACCCCCGCAAGCAATTTCATTCGCAACATCATCGATGCAGACCTGGCGGCGGGGAAAAACCAGGGCAAGGTAGCCACGCGTTTTCCCCCCGAGCCAAACGGCTACCTGCACATCGGCCACGCCAAATCCATCTGCCTGAACTTCGGTATCGCCATTGATTACCAGGGTACCTGCAACCTGCGTTTCGACGACACCAACCCGCACAAGGAAAACATCGAGTTTGTCGAGGCCATCCAGCGCGACGTGCGGTGGCTGGGCTACGACTGGGGCGACCGGCTGTTTTATGCCTCGGATTACTTTGAGCAGTTGTATGATTACGCGGTGCAGCTGATCAAAAAGGGCAAGGCCTATGTCTGTGACCTGACCCCGGAACAGACTCGTGAATACCGCGGCACCCTGACCGAGCCGGGCCGGGACAGTCCCTACCGCGAGCGCAGCGTCGAGGAAAACCTGGACCTGTTTGCGCGCATGCGCGCCGGCGAGTTTGCCGATGGCGAGCGCATCCTGCGCGCCCGCATCGACATGGCCTCCCCGAACATGAACCTGCGTGACCCGGCCATCTACCGCATCCGCCACGGCGCCGTGCACCACCAGACCGGTGAGGCCTGGAGCATCTACCCGATGTATGACTTCACCCACTGCCTGTCGGACTCCATCGAGGGCATCACGCACTCGCTGTGTACGCTGGAATTCGAGGACCACCGGCCGCTGTACGACTGGTTCCTGGATGAACTTGAGGTCGAGTGTCACCCGCAGCAGATCGAGTTTTCCCGGCTGGAGCTGGAGTACACCATCACCAGCAAACGCAAGCTCACCCAGCTGGTCGATGAAGGACATGTCGAGGACTGGGACGACCCGCGCATGCCCACCATCGCCGGTATGCGGCGGCGCGGCTATCCGCCGGGCGCCATCCGGGATTTCTGCGAACGTATCGGCGTGACCAAGTCCGGTAACAACGTCGAGATGGGCGTGCTGGAAAACTGCGTGCGGGAGAACCTGAACGTGCATGCCCCGCGGCGCATGGCAGTGCTGCACCCGCTGAAGGTCGTCATTACCAACTACCCGGAAGGGCAGGTGGAAGAGTTGCAGGCGGCCAATCACCCGCAGGACGAGTCCATGGGCACCCGCACCCTGCCGTTTGCGCGAGAGCTGTATATCGAACGGGAGGACTTCCGCGAAGAGGCCCCGAAGAAGTTCAAGCGCCTCGTCACCGGCGGGGAAGTGCGCCTGCGCAACGCCTATGTCATCCGTTGCGACGAAGTCATCAGGGACAGCCAGGGCGAGATTATCGAGCTGCGCTGCAGCTACGACCCCGAGACCCTGTCGAAGAACCCGGAAGGCCGCAAGGTCAAGGGCGTCATCCACTGGGTATCCGCCCGGCACAGCATCGTAGCGGAGGTGCGCCTGTACGACCGTCTGTTCAGCCATCCCAACCCGGATAGTGCCAAAGAGGGCGGGGAATTTACCGACTACCTCAACCCGGAATCGCTGCTCACCCTGACCCGCTGCCGGCTGGAGCCCAGCCTGGCCGACGCCCGGTCGGGTGAGCAGATCCAGTTCGAGCGCGAAGGTTATTTCTGCGTCGACCCGGACCACCGCCACGATCGACCAATATTCAACCGTACCGTGACCTTGCGTGATTCCTGGGCGCGCATCGAGCAGAAAAATGGCTGATTTCCACCGGCTTTTTATTGACACTTCCGGGCGGGTATCGTAGAGTGCGCGGCTCACTTTCCGGGGCTATAGCTCAGCTGGGAGAGCACTTGCATGGCATGCAAGGGGTCGGCGGTTCGATCCCGCCTAGCTCCACCAGATTCACAGGTGAACCGCCTGTTGATTCACGGAAAGGTTGACGGAAATGGAGCGCCTGGGCCCGTACACGGTCTATGCAGGAATCGTCCTGATCCTGGTGGGATTGATCGGGGGATTCGCGGCGCTGTTCCATGATGCCGATGGTGTCGCTGTGAACATACTGGTACTGGTACCGCTCGGCTTTGTCGCCCTGCTGGTCGGGACCGTCGTTTCACAGCTGATGACGCCACCAAAGCAGTAAAATCCGTCCCCATCGTCTAGAGGCCTAGGACACCGGGTTTTCATCCCGGCAACAGGGGTTCGACTCCCCTTGGGGACGCCATATTTCATTTAAATCAATAAGATATGCGCACGGTTGGCATCGGTCTTTCAAGGCCGATTTGTCAGTCTGGTTTCACCAGCTTGTCATACACGTTGCCGGACCCCTTTGACCTCTACTCTGTGTTTCAGGCAGCCTGGAAATGCCTGATGTCGACTTCCACGCCTGCATTCACGGCATTGTCGGCTTCCTTTAGCAACTGCCTGGTCACTGCTTCATCGACGTAGGATTCTCCACAGTTCTCACATACGCGCGCGGGCACGTCCTTAAATACCAGTGTTACGTCATTCCTCTCCAGGGTGACGGTAGTTGTTCCGGCATCAAGTTCACCATGTTTACAAATAACGCATTGCATCATTGCAATCTCCTGTGCCTGAACTCGTGATTCCATCGCTCAGGATCGGGTTAATAAACTGTAATGATAATATCTGCTTCGTCGGTTTCAGCGACTACGATATGTATCGGCCGGTTGTCTGACCACCCAAGCACCAGCTTGCTGGGATATGGTACATCATGTGGGTAACTTTCGATCACCTCGCCAGTCGATAACACTGCATGAACAGCTTCCTCGCTAATCCGGCGCTCAAACATGCGTTTGATTGCATGAGCGCGGTATATCACGGTTCGCTTCCCTTCGGCCATGTACGTACTTTATCAGTATCAAATGTTTTGGGGGAACCCTGATCCTGACGCCGTTATAGTGCAAGCCGCTGGTACTTCATTATTTTATTGATAATAAGATGGAAACTGCGGGTAACCTTCAAAACAGGAATAGGAACGCCTCCCCTTGGGGACGCCATTTTCTCTTGTAATTTATTGAAAAATATGAAAATAAAACACGGGTTTAACGAAAAAGCACCAGCTAACGCAAGCTATTGGTTTGGCGAATAAATTAAACGGGAGCTCGTTATCTACAGGGTTCCTGTTTATTGATACCATCGGAACTGTAACCTGTGATGATGCTCCGGCGCATGATGGTGTGGTACGGAAATTTTCATCAAAATTCAATAACTGAGTGAAATCCAGAAAATGCTGCTTTTTGATGCTTTGAGCCCGGGTCCACGCACAGTACGAATGTACCTGCTTGAGAAAAACCTGGTTCTTCAAACCCGGGAAATTGATGTCTTTGCAGGCGAGAATCGGCAACACCCGTTTCTTGGATATAATCCTGCAGGACAACTTCCGACCCTCAAGCTTGATAGTGGAATTTGCATATCAGAGTCGGTCGCAATTGTTGAATATCTGGAAGAATTACAGCCCGATCCAGTCCTGATTGGAAGCACTCCTGAAGAGCGGGCAATTACGCGTCAGTGGCTGCGACGAGTAGAATTTAATATCACTGAGTTTATCCACAATGCGTACCACTACGCAGAGGGTATTGACCGTTTTAAAACCCGAATCCCGGTAGCAGCAGAGGCTGCAAGTGGCTTGAAGGCGGTTGCACAGGACAGAATTGCCTGGCTCGATTCAATGATGGGAAATGGTGCGTTTCTGGTGCCGGACCGCTTTACCGTGGCTGATATCTGGCTGTATGTATGGCTTGATTTCGGAACTTCGGTTGGCCAGCCTTTTGACCGCACTTTGCCTAACATTACGCCATGGTTTGATCGTATTGCCGCACGCCCAAGCGCAACGGGCAGCCTTCATCCGAAATCTCAAGGGGTAGGCGTGCGTGGTTGATTGCGAACAGTCAGTATCCAGGTATATATGCGAGCCCGGGTTGTGCGTCCGGCGCATGCATGAATTATTCACCTGTCAATGTCAAATCCCTTTTCGTGCTCACTGATCAGGTATCCCTTCGCATGAGTCTTTAATGGTCAGTCGTGCCTTCCACAGGCACAAGATTCAGTGCACCCGATGGACAGTTTTCTACAACTGTCCTGATCCGGCTGATATCGGCACCTTGCTCATTTATTACGAACTGGTCACCCTTTAACATAAACACTTCCGGTAGCGAACGTACACAGTTACCGCTATGCGTACAAATGTTTTCATTCCAGATTACTTTTTCCACTTTCATTACCTCTGTTTTCCAGATCCCGGGTCGAAACCACGTAAAGGGGACTCCCGGCCAGGCGGGTGTCGTACTCAACAAGGACTATTTTGCAGCACCTGGCCTCATCACGGAATCACTATTACAGCCTTGCCCGGGAATCACGCACGCGCTGGTTAAAAACGAAAGAAATACAAGTTTGCGTTGAGACAGGCTGCTCTATAAAGCGGACCATTAATAATGGCAGTTTCGGTGCGGGCCGGACAAAAACCCGACACCAGAAAATTAACCGTCTCAACCACACTCATGCACTACCTGTGCCAATATCTGTCAGGCAATTTGTACCCGGATTTCAGGGGGTGATTCAATGTCAGAAGGGGTGGATGGGTTAATACCTGAACACCGTGTGTTCCAGTATTGAATCAGGTGATTCACTGCGCCCTGCGAATTCCTGACTTCATGCAGGGGTGGCTCCGGGTGTTTGAACATGAGCAGTTAACTGTCACGTTTATGGGACACTTCGTTTGTGCGTGATGGTCAGAAGATGCCTGTGATTTATTCCTGTGCAGCCCGCAAGGATTAATTATTCCGGGGTTCTCAAAGTTCCCACGGATAATAGGTATACTGTAAATCATGAAAAAGAAAAGGCCCTTTATCGCATTTCTCGCTGGGTTCGTGCCGGTTTTATGCCTGGCCGGGACAACACAGCCAGGTAAGGCCGATGCAGTTACAGGCGTGGAGACCTGGGAAACCCGGGCTCATGGCGTATCCTTTTCCTTAACGCAGATATTACAGGATCAGGTGCGTGCATTTTTTGTGAGCCGAGGTTTTACGTTGGAACAAATAGAATCCTACGCGACATCCTGCGTGTTCATGGCGGTGTTGCGTAACGATGATGCCCCGGACCGTATTCACTTTATTCGCAGCGACTGGTCTATATCGAGTGGAGGAAAAACCCGTCCACTCGAAACCGTTTCCGCATGGATGCATCGGCTGGAGGCGCAGAATGCGAGCAAGTCCGCTTTAATTGCCTTTCGTTGGTCACAGTTTCCCGTTGAGCAGGAATATGAGCCAGGAGGAGACTGGAATCAGGGGATGGTGTCGGTTGGCCTGCCGGCCGGCAGTCAGTTCGGTATTATCGCTCGTTGGGATATAAACGGTGAGCCTTATGAAGCGGAGTTAAAGGAGGTGCGTTGTGCAAGGTAAAGTTCTGTCTGGTGCGTGTGGGATAGGCCTGTTGGTTTTTCTGTGGGCAGTGGTCAGTAGCCAGGCAGCGGATTTACCTCCGTTAACCCATAATCTCACCGCTGTGAAGGGCTCCCCGCTTGCGCCGCTGTTACGCCTGAAAAATATGGACGATGAAATCGTCGACATTAAAGCCCTTCAGGGCAAGGTCATTGTGCTGAATTTCTGGGCCACATGGTGTCCGCCGTGTCGGCGTGAGATGAGCTCCCTGGAGAAATTACATCTTGCGACCGCCGAAAAAGATGTGGTTGTTCTTGCGGTTAATATTGGCGAGGATGAGGAGACGGTTTTTTCATTCATGGGGGTCATCGATACTGCGCCGACGTTTCCGGTCTTGCTCGACCCGGACTCTCTCAGTCTTGAGCACTGGAAAGTACAGGGGTTACCAACCACCTATATAATTGATAAAAATGGAAAGATTGCTTACCGGGCTGTAGGTGGCCGGGAATTCGATCACCCTGACATAATCAGAAAAGTAGTCAGCCTTGCACAAAAATCGCTGAACTAAATCGATGCAGTTTCTACTGGTGCTACGTTGGCGAGCGCGAGCGTAATAGTGGATGCCCGGTTCGGGGTATCTCGACAGGGGGACTTATCCAGTCAGCACTGCCGATCCGGCGGGAGGAATTCCATACCACCAGGAGGCTGCTGGAGGCCATCGCCAGTGCGGCAAACAGCGGGTTGAGGAGGCCTGTCACTGCCAGAGGAATTGCGATTGCATTGTACAGTAACGCCCACCCGATATTTTGCCGTACGCGGCGCCGGGTGACGTTTATCAACTCAAAGGCGTCGAAAATCCGTTCCAGGCGCTCGCCCGGGATGACCACATCCGCCGCATCTGCCGCCAGCGCCGTGGGTGCGCCAAATGCGATCCCAAGGTCGGCTTCAGCAAGGGCCGGGGCGTCATTGCTCCCGTCTCCGATCATGACCACGGTTCCCTCGCGCTGCAACTGCCTGATGACTGCAGCCTTTGCCGCCGGAGGAACACCGGCATAGACCTCATCCACCCGTTCTTCATAACCGCAGGGGTGCTCGGCTCCGGTCAGCAGCACGATACGGTAGTTTTTCCGCAGCCGGTCAACCGCCTGTGCCCATCCAGGACGGTGCTGATCACGCGTGATGATTGCACCATGAGCGCAGCCATCCCATCCGACATAGGAGACTACGCTGTCATCAGGCCTGGCGGCATCAGCCAGGTCGGTTAGCCGGCCGGGAATATCCCACCCCAGCATGGCAAACAATGACTTGCTGCCAACTGCAACGCGTCGGTTGTCTACCGTGGCTATGGCACCCTTACCTGGATGAGTATCGAGATCGGTGGCTATTCGCTGCGAAGTCAGACGGGCAATAGCTTCAGCAATCGGGTGGGGTGAAAGGCACTCGACCGCTGCGGCGTATTCTGCGATTTCCGGTGGCCCGAGAACTTTAACTACAGTCATTTCGCCCCTGGACAGGGTTCCGGTCTTGTCGATTGCGACGATATCGATGCGCGGGGATTTTAAAAAGGTATTGGCGCTGGTGATAAAGAGGCCGTGGCGTAGCGCTGTGCTGACCGCCACGGCTGTGGTCAGCGGAATGGCCAGTCCGAAAGTGCAGGGACAGGATACAATCAGGGTAGCCAGGCCGGCTGACAGTGCGGCGGCCGGCTGACTGCCTCCGAGAAAAGCCCATCCGGTCACAAAAGCAGCGAGGATGAGTACCACGGGTACAAATATCCGCGCTATACGGTCCGCCAGGCCCTGCGCACCCGCGGCAGAACTCTGTACGTTCCAGAGAATCCGCGCGAGATTGTCGATCTGGCTTTCAACGGCAGGGCCCACCTCGATTTCAAGGCTTCCCTCGATGATCACTGTTCCGCCAAGTACTTTTCCTCCCGGTCCCCGGGTCACCGGGAATGGTTCTCCTGTCATGAGAGATTCATTGATAGCTGCCTGCCCGGTGATAACAGTGCCGTCTACCGGGATCGATTCCCCTTCCCGGATAACAATGCGGTCACCGGGCTCAATATCATCGACGCTTTCTGTCAGCAGTTCATTGTCTTTCCTGACGCGTGCCGTGGGGCTCCACGCATCGATGATCTGCGTCAGTTCCCGGATGGCGCGCGTCTTTTCTCCCTGTTCAAAGTAACGGCCGGTAGTTACCACTGCTACGATCACTGAGGCTACATCGAAATACAGGTCCAGTGACCCGGTAAGCAGCTGACCGACGCTGTACCCGTAGGCCGCCAGGATAGCGATGGCCAGCAGGTTATCCATGTTCAGTACCCCGACGCGAAGCCCGATCCATGCCCCGCGAAGAATCGGTGCTCCGACATAGAAAACAAGAATGGTGGATAGTACGAACATGGCTCTGGGCGCAGCGTAGAAGGCGAGCCAGCCAACCGGGGCCAGTTCCTGCAACTCAACCAGACCGAGATTGGTCGGGTAGAAAAAAGCCAGGTACAGCATCATAACCAGCAGCGTAAGACCGACCCCGGTGAGAAGTCGCAGCAGAGACTGGCGGTTATCGTTGTCAGGCCTGTCGTCAGTGCGCAGTCGGGCGCGATACCCGGCCAGGCTCAGGGCCTGAGGCAGTTCGGTTTCGTCTATACGATCGGGATCGTAAACGATTTTTGCCGTGGAGGTTGCATAGCTTGATGCGACTGACAGAATACCCTTGACTCTTAGCGCTGTACGTTCGATGAGGATTTCGCACGACGAGCAATGCATGCCATCAATCATGAGAAATGCTTCGCTCCCTGTAGCGGGAGATGGTGCTGTGGGGACCGGTAACGGGGGTGCTGCAGCGATGGCAGCGTTACCAAAGCACCGGTACACCTCTCTGCACCCGGTGCAGCAAAATGCATGAGCATCACCCCGGATGGGTGGTGTCGGGGTTGGCAACCCGCAAAGTTTACAGTTCATCGAAACCCGGTTATCAGTGATGCGATTGTTCGCGTCCGGCCAGGAGCTGTTTCCCCGGCATTAACTTCCGAGACAGACATCCAGTACAGTACCGACCAGCAGCAGACTCAATTGCAGGAAGGAAGCAAAAAAGCTGCCCATAGCCATTTTCGGAGAAGGGTCACGTATCATTTTTATATTGCGGTAAATAAAATAACCGCCACCTGATACAGCACCGATCAGGTAGATCCAGCCAAGTCCGTAAAAGAATGGCATGACAGAAAGCGATACAAGAACCACTGTATTGGCAAGCACGGTTTTTGCCGCCGCCAGGTCGCCTGCAACGACCGGCAGCATGGGTATGCCGGCAGCGGCATATTCCTTGCGCTGTGCAATGGCGAGACTCCAGAAATGGGAGGGGGTCCAGAAGAACAGTACCAGCGCGAGCAATATCGGTACCGGACCGAGGGCCGGATCAATTGCGGCTGCACCCGCGAGTACGGCAAAACCGCCGGAGGCACCACCTATAACAATATTCATCCAGGTGCGCCGTTTCAGCCATACCGTATAGACGATCGCATAAAAGAAGGCGCCGAGGAAAATATACAGTGCAGCGGCGCCATTCAGGAAATAAGCTGCGGCGGCTACGCTGACGGCCAACAGGCCCATGATTAACAGTAGCCAGGCAGGACTCTTGTGGAACACGCCCGTTACAAAAGGGCGGTTTCGCGTGCGCCGCATACGCGCATCAAGATCGGTTTCGTAGTATTGATTGAAGGCACCCGCAGCGGCGGAGGCAACCAGAATCGCCAGTGCCAGAATCGAGGTTTCCCACAACGACAGCTTCGGACCCGGGGTTGCCAGCATGGCAACTACCGCAGTCAGCATCATTACGAAGCCAATTCGCAGTTTGAACAGGTCGGATATTTGAGCGAACACGCTACGTGTGGATGCTACTGATCCGCCTGTATTCGCTACGCTGCGTGAAGCCGGCGGTTCAGCGGGGGCTGACCTGGACGGGCGAAATGGATAGAGTTTTCCGAACCCTAAAGTACGTGAATTCATGTTGCGTTGCCTCCCGATCCAGGTGCCTGGGTATCTGCTCTTATTACCGTTAGCAGTCATCACTGCGTGCGAATGCAACGGGCATTCGTTTTTACCCATAAGCTGCTAGCATAATACATACCAACCATGGACCTGGAGGAGGCGTACTGCGCCTGACTGTTTGTTCGGTATCCTTGTCACTGGTTGCTAAACCCGTGCTGACACAATGTCCGCCCGCGAATTCATGCCGGACATCTTCTATTTAGCCTATGAAAAACCGGGTTTTTGTCTGTCA
>DRQL01000063.1 GCA_011371465.1 Gammaproteobacteria bacterium
ATCGGGCACGTGGCCATCGGCACGCGCTGGTTCCGTTACCTGTGTGCACAACGCGGGCTGGATCCCGACATCACGTTTGCCGGACTGGTGCAGGAATACATGCAGGGCCAGGTGAAACCGCCCTTTCATTACGCAGCCAGGGAGCAGGCGGGTTTCAACCGGGGGGGAATGGATGCGCTGGAACAGATGGCTGCCGGAACAAGAGTGAGTCATGAAAACTAGTTTGCTGATTACAGTGCCGCTGTTGCTGCTGACGTCCATGCTGTCGCAGGCCGCGGTGAACGGTTCCATTCTCTGGTACCTGGAACAGGAAGCCGGGATCGAGCCCTACCGGGTGAGGTACCTGGTGACCGAGGATTTCATGCGCACGGACGAAGGAGATGGCGCCGGCGGTTTTGCCCTGTTTGATCGCGGCACCAGACAGGGGTACAGCGTGTCACCCGAGAATCGCACCGTGCTGCGTATCGATGGAAAGGGACAACTGCCCGAAACGCCGCAGCAGCTGGATATCCGTATCAAACAGAGTGTCGACGCCAGGACCCCGCGCGTTGAAAACCAGGTGCCGGTGACCGTGGAACTTACTGCGGACGGAGACCTGTGCTACACCGCGGTGGTTGTGCCCGGCTTTCCGGGTCCGGCGCGCGCGGCGTTCCAGGAATTTGCCGATTCGCTGGCTGTCCAGCAGTTGCGTACCCTGGAGAATACGCCGGTGCAGTTCCGGACACCCTGTTTCCTGTCGCGCTATCTCTATGCAGCGGATTTCCAGATGCGCCGGGGAGTGCCGCTGGTGGAATGGAATGACCAGGGGGAGCGGCGCGAGTTGATCGACTACCAGATCGGCGTCGAGCTGGATGAACAGCTGTTCCGCTTGCCGGAAGGCTACGACATGATCCGGCCGTCAGGGCAGCCGGACAGCCGCAACGAATAGTCGTCTAGCGACAGGGAAGTGCTTCCAGCCGCCGGCCGTGCCGGTCAGCTACCAGCACGCTGCCGGTTTCGTACCAGTCGCCCAGCACGATCCGGGTGGCCTCACCATGCGCGGTTTTCACCGTATGGGTGCCCGGCCGATGGGTATGCCCGTGAATCAGCAGGTCCACCCGGGAGGACTCGATCACGCGTCGCACTTCGTCCGGGTTGACGTCCATGATGGTTTCGTCCTTGCCCTGTTTGGATTGCGCGCTGAGCACCCGTGCCTCGGCCGCCATGGCCAGCCGCTGGTCTACCGGCAGCGCCCGCGCCTGTTGCTGCCAGGCGGGGTCGCGCACCTGCCTGCGGACCTGCTGGTATTCGGTGTCGTCGGTGCACAGCGAATCACCGTGCATCAGCAGGGTGGCCGTGCCATACAGGTCGATGCGGGTGGGGTCAGGGAGCAGGGTGCAGCCGGTTTCGGCGAGGAAGGTCTCGCCCAGCATGAAATCACGGTTGCCGTGCATCAGGTGTACCGGCGTGCCGGCCCGGCAGCACGCGGCCAGCGCCTGTTTTACGCGCTGGTAGACGGGTTCCGGGTGATCATCGCCAATCCAGGTTTCGAACAGGTCGCCCAGGATGTACAGGGCTTCCGCTTGCCCGCGCTGTTGCTCCAGGAACGCCAGGAAGCCGGCGATGACGGCCGGTCGCGAGGAGTGCAGGTGCAGGTCAGAGATGAACAGGGTGGCCAAGCCGGTTCACCTGCTGCCTGCGCCCGGTAGCGGGGGCGCTATTCCTCGACCGTCACTTTCTCGATAATGACATCTTCGCCGGGCACGTCCTGGTGGCCACCGCGGTTGCCGGTCGATACCTTTTCGATGGCCTGTACGACATCCAGCCCTTCGGTCACCTTGCCGAATACACAGTAGCCCCAGCCCTGCGGGGTCGGTGCGGTGTGGTTCAGGAAGCTGTTGTCCTTGGTGTTGATGAAGAACTGCGCGGTGGCCGAGTCGGGGTCCGAGGTGCGCGCCATGGCGATGGTGCCCAGGTCGTTCTTCAGGCCGTTGTCGGCTTCATTCTTGATTGGATCGCGGGTGGCCTTCTGGGTCATGCCGGGCTCGAACCCGCCGCCCTGGATCATGAAGTTCGGGATGACGCGGTGAAAAATGGTGCCGTCGTAGAAACCCGATTTGGCGTATTCGACAAAGTTGGCTACGGTTACGGGTGCCTTGTCGGCGTCCAGTTCGAGGACAATATCGCCCTTGTTGGTCTGCATGCGCACGGTCACGGTGGAATCTCCTGTTGCGGTGGGTTCGGTCGCTCCGGCGGTCAGGGGCAAAATGCCAAGCAGCACGGAAAGCATCAATCGGTTGATCAGGTTCATGTCGGGTTCGGACTCCTTTTCGCCAGCGGCGTATCATATACCCGACCCGCCCGGCATTTCCACGGGGAGCGGCGTCTTTCCGCCACGGCGGGCAAATTTTGCTACCATGCGCGCCAGTTTGGCAGCCGGTCAGACCAGCCAATCCAGTGGAGCCAGTACCATGTTGAAGCTGTTTAACAGCCTCACCCGCAAAAAAGAGGAATTCGTGCCGATGCAGCCCGGCAGGGTGCGCATGTACGTGTGCGGCATGACCGTGTACGACCTGTGCCACCTCGGGCATGCCCGGGTGCTGGTGGTGTTCGACGTGATCGTCCGGCACCTGCGCAGCCTGGGGTATGACGTGACCTACGTGCGCAACATTACCGATATCGATGACAAGATCATCGCCCGGGCACAGGAAAATGGCGAAGATATCCATGCCCTGACCCAACGGTTTATACAGGCCATGCACGAAGACGCCGCGGCGCTGGGGGTGTTACCCCCGGATGCCGAACCGCGCGCAACCGAATCGATGGACACCATTATCCGCATGATCGGGAAACTGGTCGACAGGGGCTACGCCTACCAGGGGGAAAACGGTGACGTGTTCTACGCGGTCGGCAAGTTCGACGGCTACGGGCAGTTGTCCGGCAAGCGCGTGGAAGAACTGCGCGCCGGCGCGCGCGTGGATGTCGAGCAGGCCAAGCGCGACCCGCTGGATTTCGTGCTGTGGAAATCCGCCAAAGCAGGCGAACCCGGCTGGCCTTCCCCCTGGGGCGAGGGCCGCCCGGGCTGGCATATCGAGTGCTCGGCGATGTCTACCGAGTGCCTGGGCAACCATTTCGACATACACGGCGGCGGCATGGACCTGCAGTTCCCGCACCACGAAAACGAAATCGCTCAGTCGGAAGCCGCCACCGGCGAGCACTTTGTCAATTACTGGATCCACAACGGCTTCGTGCAGGTCGATGAAGAAAAGATGTCCAAGTCACTGGGCAATTTCTTCACCGTGCGCGAAATCCTGCAGCGCTACCGGCCGGAAGAGATCCGTTATTTCATCCTCTCCAGTCATTACCGCAGCCCGCTGAACTACAGCGACGACAACCTCGACAAGGCGCGCGGTGCCCTGCAGCGGCTGTACACCGCGCTGCGCGACATGCCGGTAGCCACAGACGACGGCCTGGACGCGGACTACGAGCAGCGTTTCCAGGCGGCCATGAACGACGATTTCAACACGCCGGAAGCACTGGCGGTGCTGTTCGAACTGGCCCGGGCGCTGAACCGGGCACGGGAGCAGGGGGATAGTAACGCCGCGCGCCTCGCCCATACCCTGTCACAGCTGGCCGGCCGGCTCGGCATCCTGCAGGCCGACCCGGCCGCCTGGTTGCATGGCCGCAGCGACACCGCTGCCGAGGGACCGGACGATGCGGATATCGAGGCGCTGATTGCGCGCCGCGAACAGGCCCGCAGCGATCGCGACTGGGCGGAAGCGGACCGCATCCGGGACGAACTGACCGGGC
>DRQL01000064.1 GCA_011371465.1 Gammaproteobacteria bacterium
AACGTAACCGGTTTTTCCGTAGCGGTTTTCCCGCCTGGTGAAGTCGCCCACGAACACAGCCACGCCGATATGGCAGAAGTCTTTTTTATCCAGAGCGGGACTGGAACCATTTCGGTGGATGACCAGGTCGTACCCCTGCAGCCCGGCCAGTGTGTAACCGTCGAACCGCATGAGAGACATGAGCTGAGGAATACCGGTTCGAAGGACATGGTGGTCCTGTACTTCGGGATCCTGGTATGAACCGGGAGCAGGCGATGAAACCGGTCGTCAGGGTACTGGTATGCATGCTGCTCCTGTCAGGCAGCGCTCTGACGTGTGCCGGTGAAGCGTCCGCCTGGCACAACGGTACCCTTGCGCACGATGGTCAGCAGCGATACTTCCGTCTCTATCTTCCCGCGAAGCAGCAGGAGCGCCCGCCACTGGTCATTCTGCTGCACGGCGGAACGCAAAGCATGAACAAGATCTTCCGCAGGCACGCCGGGGCGACCAGGGAATGGCCGGTGCTGGCTGAAGAAGCGGGTTTTCTTCTGCTGGTGCCGAACGGCGTGAACGTGCGAACCGGTGATGCGAAGGGTAACCACCAGAACTGGAACGATTGCCGGGCAGCGGTGGCCGGTAGCGGCGCCGGCTCCAGCGCGGATGATGTCGGGTTCATCCGCGCACTGATTGATCGGATGGCGACCCGGTTTCATATAGACAGGAACCGCGTGTATGTCACCGGTGCTTCCAACGGCGGCATGATGTCGTACCGGCTTGCCATCGAACTTGGCGATGAAATTGCCGCTGCAGCGGTGTTTATCGCCAACCTGCCGGTCGACAACGAGTGCCGCCAGGCCACCCGACCAGTGCCGATGATGATTGTCAACGGCACTGGTGACAGCGTGATGCCCTGGAACGGGGGTGCCGTGAAGGGAGGCGGTGGCCGGGTTCAGTCTGCACAGGAAACGCTTGAATACTGGCTGCGCGTCAACCGGGTGGACCGGTCAGGTGCGCAGACCACACGGTTAGCGGATGTGTCCGGAAACGACAAAAGCCGTGTTACACGAACACGCTATCCCGCTGCGCCCGGTGGCGCCGATGTGCTTTTCTATACGGTCGAAGGCGGCGGACACACCATGCCGCATGCCCGCCATCTGGTTCCGGGATTACTGCGTATGACATTGCTCGGCCATCAGAACAGGGACTTCGACAGTGTGCGCGCCGCCTGGGAGTTTCTGCGCAGCCAGCACCTGGATCAGCAGGCGCACTAAGCGGTTGGCCTGGATACCGGTGCAGGAGAGTGTATTATCATGACCATGAACCTGGTCAAGCGGATCCTTGCCTTTCTGCTGCTGGCGGGACTGGTCGCCTGCAGCACCTTTCCGGGCAAGCCCGAGCCGCCGCGTGTCAACCTGGTGGGCTTGCAGCTGGTGTCCGTGGAGCTGTTCGAGCAGCGTTACCAGGTGCGATTGCGGGTGAAAAACCCGAATGCCTTTGAGCTTCCGATCCGCGGTATTGATTTCCAGCTGGAGATCAACGGCAAGGCATTTGCCGACGGTGTCAGCAACCAGTCGGTAACGGTGCCGGCCTTTGGTGAACAGGTCATTGCCCTGGAAGTTTCCTCCAGCCTCATGCAGGTATTCCGCCAGCTGCAGTCACTGGAAAGCGGTCGATCACCGGGTTTGAAGTACCGGATCAACGGCAGTGTCGCCATCGGTGATTTTGGGCAACGACTGCCGTTTGAATACACGGGCGAACTGGCGTTGTCAAAACCCGCGCGGCCGGCAGGAGCGAAGGGTCTCTGATACAGCACGGCTCTCTGTTTCGATGGTGTTGGTTTCGCCTGGGCGGCCTCCTTGCCGTTGCCCCTGTGTAACCTCGAATGCCCGGCTCAAAATGCCATATTTCTGGTTCACACTCATTCACGGACGGCTGATTATGTCTGATCGCTACGATACATCAGGATCACCCGAGGGGCAGTTCCAGCCCGGTTCTGACGACAGGGTATTGCTCAACAGGCTCGGCATTAATGATCCACAGGAAATGGAGGATCTTGAATTCGACCGCTTGGTGCAGTGCCAAAGAGAGCTGTTTGATGATCTGTCGATGGACCAGCAAATCACAGTGAACGATCTATGTGACTGGCACAGGCGCTGGCTGGGATCTGTCTATGACTGGGCGGGTAACTATCGCACAGTGACCATGAGCAGGGACGGGTTCCCGTTCGCGGCGGTTCCCCAGCTGCCCAGGCTCATGCAGGACTTTGAACGGAAATATCTGCAGGTCTATACACCCTGTCATGCCATGAACAGGGACGAACTGGTCGAGGCAATGGCAATTTGCCATGTCGAATTCATCGTCATCCATCCGTTCAGGGACGGGAACGGCCGACTGGGCCGATTACTGGCGACTGTGATGGCGCTGCAGGCCGGGATGCCGGTGCTGGACTTTGAACCCATCGAGAAGGACAAGGGGCGCTACATTGAAGCCATTCACGCAGGCCACACGGGTGACTATGAGCCTATGAAGCGCGTTTTTTCCGAGGTGCTGGATTTTTCTTTGCAACAAACTTCCCGGAACGAGAGCAGCGAGTGATATACACGTCAGAGTCTTTTCCGGTTTCGATAGAGGTGGATGTGGCGACATTGCGGACGATCATTTTTCCTGAGGTATCTTTCTTCAGGTGACGGTTCCTGGCAGCCAGTGAATTGCGTTTCATATTTACAGTATATACCTTTGATTAACCTAAATAAAGTGAATCGGGCGACAGGTAAGAAAAAAGCCCCGAGTATGGGGCGAAGTGATGAAATGGAGGGCAGCAGATGAGTCATTCACTGGTATTCAAGGATATTC
>DRQL01000065.1 GCA_011371465.1 Gammaproteobacteria bacterium
CACCGTCTTTTTGCCTTCGATCACCAGCGTGTGACCCGCATTGTGCCCGCCCTGAAAACGCACCACCGCTGACGCGCGGTCGGTCAGCAGGTCGACAATCTTGCCCTTGCCTTCATCACCCCACTGGGTACCTATTACTACGACGTTCTTGCCCATCCGGAAATCATCCTGTCAACAAGCCCGCAAACCATCCGCATACGAGCGATTACGATACAATTTTTAAATCGCGGGACGCGCCGCTGCCGTGCATTACCCTCTACCGCCGCCAGGCGGGAGAACACTCAGCCGGCCGCGTCCGGTGCGATACGTTCCACCACCCACTCCGAACCGTTCCAGCGCAACACCCGGTCACAACCGGTCTCGCTGATGCTGCCGGTCTGTCCCGGCAGCTGCCGGATGACACGCTCACCCTGTGCGCGCAGGCTTTTCACCTTGTCATCCAGCGCGGCATCATCATCCGCGGGCGCCAGCACGGCCCCCGCGGGTTGTGCCAGCTCGCGGTTTCCGAGCCGCATCAACACCCGCAGATCGGTGCTGAAACCGGTCGCCGGGCGGGCACGGCCGAATACCCGGCCGATCTCGTCGTAACGCCCGCCGCGTGCAATCTCCTGCCCGCGGTCGGCGACAAAAGCGGCGAACACCACCCCGGTCTGGTACTGGTAACCACGCAGTTCCGCCAGGTCAAAATGCAGGGAGGTATCCGGCAGGCGCCGCTCCGCCAGCCGCGCGATCCCGACCAGGTCTTCCAGCGACGACTGCGCGGCGCTACCACTACCCTGCAACAGCGCCTGTGCCTTGTCGATCACTTCGGCGCCACCGTTCAGGGTCGCCAGGCCGGCCAGCCGCTCGCGCTGTGCCGTCGACAGGTCGAGCGCGGACAAAAACACCTCAATCTCCGGGATGGCCTTGCGTTGCAGGGCATCGAACAGCAGCCCTTCCTGCTCGCTGTCGAGACCCGCGTCCTGCGCCAGTCCGCGGTAGATGCCCACGTGGCCGAGATCCAGGTAGATGTCCTCGATGCCGGTCAATGCCAGGGTGGCCACCATCAGTTCGAGAATCTCGACATCGCTTTGTGCGCCGGCGTGCCCGAACAACTCGGCACCCACCTGCATCGGACTGCGCGAACCGTCAAAACCGTCCGGCCGGGTACGCAACACGGTGCCCAGGTAACACAGGCGGCAGGGTGCATCACGTCGTATGCGGTGGGCATCGATACGGGCGGCCTGGGGCGTCATGTCGGCGCGCAGGCCCAGCAGACGCCCGGACAGCTGGTCGACCAGCTTGAACGTTTGCAGGTCCAGGTCATGACCGCTGCCGGTCAGCAGCGAGTCCAGGTAATCGATGAAGGGCGGCAGAATCAGTTCGTAGCCCCAGCTGCTGTACAGGTCCAGCAGTTCACGGCGCAACTGTTCGAGCTGCGCAGCCGGACCGGGCAGCAGCTCTTCAATACCTTCCGGTAACAGCCAGCGATTTTTTCCTGCCATCGACATTCCTAATGTACCAGGTAGAGCAGACCCAGGCCCGCCAGCATGCTGATCAGGCCGGCGATGCGCATACTGCGATCATCCATCTGTGCCATGTTGATCACCATGCGCCGGACGGTATCCGGGCTCAGAAACGGCACGATTCCTTCAATAACCAGCACCAGCGCCAGCGCAATCCACAACTCGTTCCACATGCGGTTTTTGCCCTGCCCCCTGCCTTACAAAAAAAAGCCGGGCGACCACCTGTCGCCCGGGCTGGAACTGCACAGCCGCTGATGCCCGGCTATTTTCCTGAAGACTCGTTAAAGTACTGGAAAAATTCACTGTCCGGTTCCAGCAGCAGCATGTTGGCGCCCCCGTCGAAACTTTCCTGGTAGGCCTGCAGGCTGCGGTAGAAGGCATAGAACTCCCTGTCCTTGCCGTAGGCCGCCGCGTAGATCTCCGCTGCGCGCGCATCACCCTCACCACGCAGCCGCTCGGCATCGCGGTAGGCATTGGCAATAAGCACCTGGCGCTGGCGATCGGCATCGGCGCGGATTTTCTCCGCGGCCTCCATACCCTGGGAGCGGAATTCCTTGGCGACCCGCGACCGTTCCGCCTGCATGCGACGGTAGACGGAGTCACTGACTTCGGACGGCAGGTCCACGCGCTTGACGCGCACGTCAATAATGGAAATACCAATGGCGCTGGCCTGTTCGTTGGCATCGGCTGTCAGTTCTTTCATCATGGTATCGCGATCACCCGAAACCACTTCATTGACCGTCCGTTTGCTGAACTCGCCGCGCATGGCGTCCTTGATCACCTGTTCCAGGCGCTGGCGTGCGTTACGTTCGTCACCCAGCACCGCAGTATAAAACCGTTTGACGTCGTGGATACGCCACATCACGAACGAATCCACGATGACGTTCTTCTTTTCCGCCGTCAGGAAACGCTCGGGTTCCACATCAAGCGTAAGGATACGACCGTCGAACTTGCGGACGTTGTTCACAAACGGGAGCTTGAAATGCAGGCCGGGCTGCACGTCGGTCTTGACGATCTCACCCAGCCGGAACAGCATGGCCTTTTCCCATTCCGCCACCTGGTACATGGAAAACGAACCGATGACCAGCACCAGCAGCGCAACCGCCAGCGTAAAACCTTTTGCATTAGCCATCAGCGTGTCTCCCGTATTTTACGTACCGGGCGTGCAGGCTGCCCCTTGGCCGGAGCAGCGGATTGCACACCCTTGCCCGAACGGCCACCGGAAGACAGGCGTCGTCCCCCGCCTGATTGCTGCATGATCTTGTCAAGCGGCAGGTACATCAGGTTATTGGCGTTGTCGCTGTCGACGATTACCTTGCCGGTCTTGCCCAGCACCGATTCCATGGTTTCGAGGTACAGGCGCTTGCGGGTCACTTCCGGCGCCTTCCTGTATTCCTTCAGCAACTGGCTGAAGCGACTGGCTTCACCTTCCGCCTTGGCAATCAGCGATTCCTTGTAGCCTTCCGCTTCCTGCATCTGGCGCGCTGCACCACCGCGCGCCTTGGGAATGATGTCGTTGGCGTAGGCTTCAGCTTCATTCTTGAAGCGTTCCTTGTCCTCGCGCGCCTTGATGGCATCCGAGAATGAGGCCTGTACCTCTTCCGGCGGCTGTGCATCCTGCAGGTTCACGTCGGAAATCAGCAGGCCGGCGTTATAGGAATCCAGTGTCTTCTGCATGATCTCCCGGGTCCTGCCAACCACCTCTGCACGCCCCTGTTTCAGGACGAAGTCCATTTCACTGGTACCGATCACTTCGCGGATGGCGCTTTCCGCCGCCTGCTTCAGCACTGCATCGGGATCGCGTGTATTAAACAGGTACTCGCGCGGGTCACTCACCTGGTACTGCACCGCCAGCTGGATGTTGACGATATTTTCATCCTTGGTGAGCATCAATGCTTCACGCGGCACCGATACCGATGCCTGCCCCGAGTTGCCGGAGCGGTAACCGATTTCCACAAAGCGCCGTTGTTCCACATCGACAATCTTGACCTGGTCGACAGGATACGGAATACGCCAGTGCGGACCCGGCATGGTCGCTTCGCTGAAGGCACCGAAACGCAGCACCACGCCCTGCTTGCCGGCATCGATAATATAGATACCGGAAAACAGCCAGACCACGGCGGCGATACCGAGTATCAGCCCGAAGCCGGCAAAACCGGAACCGCCGCTGCCGCCACCGTCCGTGCGGCGTCTGCGTCCGCCGAACAGCCCGCCGAGCTTGTCCTGCATTTTGCGCACGACCTCGTCCAGATCCGGGGGACCCTGATCACCGCGCCCTCCCCAGGGATCCTTGTTGTTACCGCCGCCAGGCTCGTTCCAGGCCATGTAGTACTCCGCAAGTTAAAAAAGACTGAGTTGAAAAACCCAAGGATGGGAATTCTAGGGAGCTTGGGCCGCGCCCGCAACAGAAACCGGTCCGCGACTGTCGTGCAGGGTGAATTCCTGGCCACTGCGCCGGTACAGCGCCTGCAGCTCACGCCGGCTGATCCGGACCTCCAGCCAGCAACCCCCGGCATCGTCCGGTATATCCTGCAATATTCTGCCGGTCCGGTAGATGGACGCCCGCAGGCCACCCGCTGCCGCGGGCAACTGCAACCATCCCTGCACCTGGTCAGCGAGAAAAAACTCGCCCAGCGCCTGCGCCAGCAGCGGGATGCCCTCACCACTCTCCGCGGAACACCACAGGCGGGTCACCCTTCCCTGCTCGTCGCGCACGACCCTCGCCGGTTCACTGCTCAGGTCGATCTTGTTGTACACCAGGACCTGCGGCACCTGGTCAGCGCCGATGGCCTCCAGCACCTCGTTCACCTGTTCCACACGGGTCTGCCGTTCCGGATCGTGGGCATCAATCACGTGCAGCAACAGGTCGGCTTCCCGCGTTTCTTCCAGCGTAGAATGGAACGCCGCCACCAGCTCGTGCGGCAGCTTGCGTACAAAGCCCACGGTGTCTGCCAGCACCACCGGTCCGAAACCCGGCAGTTCAAAACGCCGCAGGGTCGGGTCCAGGGTCGCAAACAGCTGGTCAGCCGCATACACCCCGGCATTGCACAGCCGGTTAAACAGGGTGGATTTCCCGGCGTTGGTGTAGCCGACCAGCGAGACGGTGGGTACTTCAGCGCGCTCCCGTGCACGGCGCCCCTGGGCGCGCTGACCACGCACCTTCTCCAGCCGTTTGAAAATCTGTTTAATACGCTGCCCGAGCAGGCGACGGTCGGTTTCCAGCTGGGTTTCACCCGGCCCGCGCAGGCCGATACCACCTTTCTGGCGTTCCAGGTGGGTCCAGCCACGTACCAGGCGCGTGGACAGGTGCCGTAACTGTGCCAGCTCGACCTGCAGTTTACCCTCGAAGGAGCGCGCGCGCTGGGCAAAGATATCCAGGATCAGACCGGTGCGATCCAGCACCCGGGCCTGCAGCAGTTTTTCCAGGTTACGTTCCTGGCTGGGACTGAGTTCGTGATTGAAAATCACCAGCTCGGCCTGCTCGGACGCTACCAGAGAACGGATTTCCTCCGCCTTGCCGGAACCGACAAAAAGGCGTGCATCGGGTGCATTGCGGCTGGCCGTGACCGTCGCCAGCGGCTCCGCACCCGCGGAAACCGCCAGGTCGGAGAACTCGAGCAGGTCTTCGGGTTCGGATTCGCCGGGAAAATCGACGTGGACGAGGATCGCTTTTTCGCCGCTTTGCGGACGTTCAAACATACACGGGATAAGCCGGGGCCGGGCCGGTGACCCGGCCCCGCTTCGATGGATCCGTTTCAGGCGTTGCCGGGATCGCCGTTGCTTCCTTCATCACCACTCGCAAGGCGGACATTGCGCGCCGGGACCACGGTAGAGATGGCGTGCTTGTACACCATCTGGCTGACGCTGTTTTTCAACAGCACTACGAATTGATCAAAGGACTCGATCTGGCCTTGTAACTTGATACCATTCACCAGGTAAATGGCGACCGGAATGCGCTCTTTGCGCAGTGCATTCAGGAAAGGTTCCTGTAACGATTGTCCTCTGGCCATGTCGTTTCTCCTTCTTTTAGTAACGTGCACCAATGTTATTTTCTCCTGCCCGGGCTGTTTTTTAATTCTTCAGGCCAGTACAAGTCTGTATTCCATATACATATTACGGTTAATGCTTCCATGCCGACAAAACTATAGCACATTCAACTGGCTGCTGCGCCAGCCCTGTGCACGACCTCGAGTACCCCGGCGAGCGGGTCCGGCCCCGGTGCATCGACCCAGTGGCAATCCGGTTCGCTGCGCAGCCAGGTCATCTGGCGCTTGGCATACTGGCGGGTAGCAATCACAGCCCGTTCGACCCATTCGTCGGCGGATAGTTTCCCTTCCAGGAATTCCCAGGCCTGGCGGTACCCTACCGCACGCATGGCGGGCAGGTCCGCGTGCAGGTCCCCGCGCGCGCGCAGCGCCCGGACCTCGTCCAGGAAGCCCTGCGCCAGCATACGCTCGAAGCGTTGCCGGATACGGGCGTGCAGGCCGGCCCGGTCCGTCGGCGCCAGTATGATTTTTAAAAACCGGTAGCCCGGCGGGGTTTCCCGCCCGGCCGCACAAAGCCGGCTCAACGGGGCACCGGTCAGTTCATAGACCTCGAGCGCCCGCTGGATGCGCTGCGGGTCGTTGGGATGGATACGTGCCGCCGATGCCGGGTCGCACCCGGCGAGGCGCCGGTGCAACGCTCCCCAGCCCTGCTCCCGGGCCTGTGCTTCCAGCCGGGCACGCACCCCGGCATCGGCGGCCGGCAGTGCCGACAGGCCTTTTTCCAGGGCGCGGAAATACAGCATGGTTCCGCCGGTCAACAGGGGGGTATTACCCTGCCCGCAGATCGCAGCCATTTCACGCAGCGCGTCATCGCGAAACTGCGCCGCGGAATAGGTTTCCGCCGGGTCGAGGATATCGATCAAGCGGTGGGGCGCCACGCGCAGGGTCCCGGCATCCGGTTTGGCCGTGCCGATGTTCATGCCGCGATACACCAGCACGGAATCCACACTGATGATTTCCATCGACAGGCGCCGCACCAGTTCGACCGCCACCGCGGTCTTGCCGGAGGCCGTGGGTCCCATTAAAAAAATGGCCAGGGGTTTTTGCACAAACACTAACGCCCGCGCAGGAACAGCGCATCCAGTTCCTGCAGGCCCACCTGGACCCAGGTGGGGCGACCGTGATTACACTGGCCGGAACGTTCAGTACGTTCCATGTCGCGCAGCAAGGCATTCATCTCCTCGATGGTGAGACGCCGGTTGGCGCGTACCGAACCGTGACAGGCCATGGTCGACAGCAGGGCATTGATCGACGCCTCGATGCGCTGACTGCCACCGTGGGTACGGCAATCGGCCAGCACGTCGCGCACCAGTGTCTCTATATCCGTATCCGACAACAGGGTCGGCACCCGTCGCACCAGCAACTGTTCCGGTCCCTGCCGGTCCAGTTCGAAACCCAGCGCGGCAAACCAGTCCTGCCGCTGCTCTGCCTCGTCGGCCTCACTGCGGCTTACCGCGATGGCCAGTGGCACCAGCAGCGGCTGGGAACGTATACCGTCCTCCTGGTAACTGCGCTTGAGGTGTTCGTAGGTGATGCGTTCATGCGCTGCGTGCATATCGACCAGCACCAGGCCCTGCTCGTTTTCGGCGAGGATATAGATCCCCTTGAGTTGCGCCAGCGCAAAACCGAGCGGCGGTATGCTTTGCGCTTCTGCCCGTGATGCCGGCTGCACGAAGTGCGCCTGCTCGGCTGACGTGGCACCAACCGCCCCGTGCAGTTGCCCGTACCGGCCCAGCTGCTCACCGACCTGCAAGGGCATCCCGGCCTGGGATCCCATGTACCCCGTTCCGGCACCCGTTGCCGCTGATGCCTGCACCGGTACTGCAACCGGCTGCTCTGCCGCGGGGCGCACATCCGCCAGCACCTGGTGCAGGGTACGGAATAAAAAATCATGCACCAGACGCGATTCCCGAAAGCGGACCTCGTGCTTGGCCGGGTGCGCGTTGACGTCCACTGCGGTCGGGTCCATCTCCAGGTACAGCACGAAGGCCGGGTGGCGACCGTGATACAGCACGTCCTGGTAGGCCTGGCGCACAGCATGGGCCAGCAGCTTGTCGCGTACCGCGCGGCCGTTGACGAAAAAAAACTGCAGGTCGGCCTGGCTGCGCGAAAACGTTGGTTCCGCCACCCAGCCGGACAGGTGCAGGCCGGCCGCACTGTGATCCAGCCCGATCAGCTGACGGGCAAAGGATTCTCCCAGCAACACGCGCATGCGCGCCAGCTGCTCCGCCTCGCTGTGTCCGGGCCGCAGGTGGTGCAGTACTTTGCGTTTGCGACGCACCAGCATTTCGACATCGGGACGACTCAACGCGATACGTTGCACGACGCCATCCAGGTGCTTTTGCTCCGTGGTTTCGGTGCGCAGGAATTTGCGCCGGGCGGGCACGTTGAAAAACAGGTCCCGCACTTCGATGGTCGTACCCACCGGGTGCGCGACCGGTTCCGCGGCGTCGGTTTTTTCACTGCCGTCGCCCTGCACCTGCCAGCCGCTGCGGTCTTCCCGCCAGCGTGACTGCAGCAGCAGACGGGACACCGAAGCGATGCTCGGCAGGGCTTCGCCGCGGAACCCCAGGCTGGCGACCTTTTCCAGATCGTCCAGCGAGGCGATCTTGCTGGTGGCATGCCGGGACAGCGCCAGCGCGAGGTCGTCCTTATGAATACCGTGGCCGTTGTCGCGCACCCGGATCAGGCGTTTGCCACCGTCCTCGATATCGATTTCAATGCGGGTCGCGCCGGCATCCAGGCTGTTTTCCAGCAGTTCCTTGAGTACGGAGGCCGGACGCTCCACGACTTCGCCAGCGGCGATCTGGTTGATGAGCCGTGCTTCCAGGGGACGAATGCGCATGCCTTCATACTATACCTGCAGCGCGGGGAGATTTCCGGGAATCAGCTGCCCCGGGAAGGGATTTTCAGCACCTTGCCCACCAGCAGCCGGTCGTCGCTGAGCCGGTTGCTGGCACGCAGCGTGGTCATACTGACACCGTATTGCTGCGCGATACGACTCAGGGTATCGCCACGCCGAATCACGTGTTTGCGCGGTTTCGCCTGTGCCAGGCGCGTGCCTTCCGGCGGGTTGGCCACGAAATAACGGCGCACGCCATTCATGATGGCACGCGCCACACGCTGCTGGTGCTTGCGGCTGCGCAACCTTTTTTCCTCGGTGGGA
Organism: Gammaproteobacteria bacterium; assembly: GCA_011371465.1. GTDB lineage: Bacteria > Pseudomonadota > Gammaproteobacteria > DSM-19610 > DSM-19610 > Thiogranum. Next base: position 8,718 of record DRQL01000065.1, read on the forward strand.
TTGGAGATAAAGGCGGTTTCCACCAGCAGTGACGGGATATCCGGTGATTTCAGCACCACGAACCCGGCGTGCTGTACGCTCTTTTTGTGCATCTTGCCGATGCGCTTCATTTCGGCCAGCACGTTACCCGCCACCTGGTTACTGACTTCCAGCGTGGCGGACTGGGCCAGGTCCAGCAACACTTCCGCCAGCAGGTCATCCTTGTCGTCCAGGCTCACACCGCCAACCAGGTCCGCGGCGTTTTCGCGCGCCGCCAGCCAGCGCGCCATTTCCGACGATGCGCCGCGGCGCGAAATCACGAACACCGAAGCTCCCTGCACACGACGGTCGCGAAACGCATCGGCGTGAATGGAAATAAACAGATCAGCGCGATGCTTGCGCGCCTTTTCGATACGCTTGCGCAGGCCGATATAGTAGTCTCCGTCACGGATCAGTACCGGCTTCATGCCGGGTTCCTTGCGCACCAGGTCAGCGAGTCGCCGGGCGATGGCCAGCACCGCGTCTTTTTCGCGCGTGCCCTTCTTGCCGCGCGCACCGGAATCTTCGCCGCCATGCCCGGCATCGATAGCGATGACCAGGTCACGGAACTGTTTCGGTTTGCGGTTCGCTTTTTTGGGCAGGCTTTTCGCGGCAGCGCCGGCACCGAACAGGTCGATGACCAGGCGGTAGCCGTACTGTTCGTTGGGCTTGAGTACAAAGCTGCGGGGTTTGACCGGCCCCTTGAGATCGAGCACCAGGCGCAGGTCTTTTTTATTGCGTGGCCCGCTGCGCAGGTTTTTGACCACCCCCCCGCTGCTGAAGGTCTGTTTCAGCTTCCTGGCCATGGCCGCATTGGGCACGTCGATGACCAGTCGATCGGGATTCTTCAGGGTGAACAGGCGGTGTTCGACCGGCCCGGAAATATCGAACACCACGCGGGTGCTGTCCGGCGCCGCCCACAGGCGCGCACCCTGCACCTGCAGGGTACCGGCATGCGCACCGGCAACCAGTACCAGGGCCATTACCCACAGGAGAACCAGCCTGCCCAACTGCATCAACCCTGTCGCTCCCTCGTCCACGTCACCCGTTACAGAAAACGCTAGCGTATCCTGTGCATAATAGCAACTATTTCTATAGTTCTCACCAGGATAGCACCTATAGCTCGAAATTCAAGCAAGACGCCTGCTGCAAAATCACCACCCGGCATCCCGAGCGCGGCCTCAAGCCGGCCCGGGGGAAGCGCTCCGGAACGGCTGCAGTACCCGCTCCCCGCGCGACGATGCCGGCCGCAGGTGCACCACGCGCCCGGCGTCCTGCACCTGCAAATCAATATGCAAATCCGGTTCCGGCAAAATACCGGCACCCTGTTCAGGCCACTCGATCAGACAGACCGCATGCCCGTCCAGCAGGTCACGGATACCGATCCATTCCAGTTCCTCGGCATCGGCAAGGCGGTAGAGATCGAGGTGAAACAGCTCACCGCGCGGGGTGCGGTAGGGTTCCACCAGCGTGTAGGTGGGACTTTTTACCCGCCCGTAATGGCCCCAGGCGTGCAGAAATCCCCGCACCAGCGTCGTCTTGCCGGCGCCCAGCTGCCCGTGCAGGAAAACCAGCAGCCCGTCAACAGCGCCGGCCGCCAGGCGCTCGCCCAAAGCCTCGGTGGCTGCCTCATCGGGCAGAAACGTCTCATACCCGCTCATTCAACAGCCCGCGCAACCACGGCAGCAGGTCACTCGCCAGCAGCCCCCGCTCGCCCTGCTGTCGGGCAGCCAGGTCGGCTGCCGAGGCGTGCAGGAACACACCGGCGCTGGCGGCTTCGAAACCATCCAGCCCCTGTGCCAGCAGGGCTGCCAGCACGCCACTCAGCACATCCCCCATGCCGCCACTGGCCATGCCGGGGTTCCCCCGGGCACACAGGTGCACCGGCTCCCCGCCGGTCATCGTCAAAGTACCGGCACCCTTCAGCACCGCTACCCCCCGGTAACGCTCGACCAGTTGCCGCAGCGCCGCAAAGCGATCCTCTCCGACTTCCCTGGCCGTGCGCCCCAGCAGACGACCTGCCTCACCGGGGTGCGGCGTCAGTATCCAGTTGTCCCGCTGGCAGGGATCCCGTGCCAGCAGGTTCAGCGCGTCGGCATCGACCACCAGCGGCAACCCGCTGTCCAGCACCGATTCGAACAGGTGTCTGGACCAGTCGCCCTGCCCCAGGCCGGGGCCGACCACGACCACGCTGGCGCGCGCCAGCAACGGTTGCAGATCGGCCACGCCGGTCACGGCGTGCACCATCAGTTCGGGGCAGCCGGCGTTGAGTCCGGCTGCGTGTTCGGCGCGGGTAGCCACCGACACCAGGCCGGCACCGCAGCGCGCCGCGGCTTCCGCCGCCAGCCGCGCCGCACCGGACATGCCCCGCTCTCCGCCCACCACCAGCACGTGCCCGAAATCCCCCTTGTGAGCATCGATCGCGCGCGCAACGGCCAGCGGTCCCATGGCCGGTTGTTCCACCAGCAGCGTGTCGGCAACCAGTTCCTGGCAGATATCAGCCGGTACACCGAGGTCGTCAAACCCGACCTGACCGGCACAGCGCACGCCGGCACCGGTGTACAGGCCGCGTTTGCGTCCGATAAAGGTCAGCGTGTGCTGCGCCTGTACCGCCTCGCCCAGTACGCGACCGCTGTCCGCGTGCAGGCCGCTGGGAATATCCACCGTCAGGACCGGCGCAGACTGTGCGTTCAATGCTTCGATCGCCGAGCGGATGGCTCCTTCCACCGGCCGGTCCAGTCCGGTCCCCAGCAGCGCGTCCACGTGCAGGTCGACCGCCCCCGCGTCCAGGCCGCTGGTAAAAGAGGTGCACTGGCCGCCCTGCGCGCGGAAGTCCTGCACCGCCTGCGCGGCGTCTCCCCGCAAACGGTCAGGGTCTGACAGGCTCAGCACCCGCACCTCGCTGCCGGCCGCCTGCAGCAGGCGCGCGACGACATAGCCGTCGCCGCCGTTGTTGCCGGGACCACACCATACGTTGATCCTGCGGGCAGCGGGCCAGTGACGCGCAATACCGTCCGCGAGTGCCTGGCCGGCCCGGCACATCAGCTGGTACCCGGGAATACCGTGCGTCTCGATGGCCAGGCGATCCAGCTCGCGCACCTGCGCGGCGGTATAAAGCGGAATGTAATCCGGTTCCGGCATACAATATCCACGATCCAATGATGTCATCCACCATACCGTGAAGCTTTCCTCCAAATCCAGTCCGGCTCCATCCACTGCCGACCCGCAGCATACTGCCGTGGATTTTGCACAGCTCGCCGACCGGATCAAACAATGGGGCCGCGAACTGGGATTCCAGGCAGTCGGCATTACCGATACCACGCTGGACAGCGACGAAGCGCACCTGATGAACTGGCTGGCCGACCGGCACCACGGTGAAATGGACTACATGCAGCGACACGGCCGCAAGCGCAGCCGGCCTGCGCAACTGGTGCCGGGCACGCTGCGAATCATTTCCGTGCGCATGGATTACTGGCCGGAGCAGGACATGACGGCGCAACAGGTGCTGGATGACCCGCTGCGGGCCTACCTGTCCCGCTACGCACTGGGACGCGACTATCACAAGCTGTTGCGCAAACGGCTGCAGCAACTTGCACAGCGTATTGAACGGCACACCGGGAACTTCGGCTACCGCGCCTTTACCGACAGCGCGCCGGTACTGGAAAAAGCGCTGGCGCAAAAAGCCGGGCTGGGCTGGATCGGCAAACATACCAACCTGATCAACGACCGGGCCGGCTCCTGGTTTTTCCTCGGCGAACTGTTCACCGATCTGCCCCTGCCCGTCGACGCACCCGCCGGCGAACACTGCGGCACCTGCCAGGCCTGCATCGACTGCTGCCCGACCCGCGCCATCATCGCGCCATACCGCCTGGATGCACGACGTTGCATTTCCTATCTCACCATTGAGCTGCGGGGCGCCATCCCGGAAGAATTCCGGCCCCTGATCGGCAACCGTATCTATGGCTGCGATGACTGCCAGCTGGTGTGCCCCTGGAACCGGTTCGCCCGTAACAGCCAGGAACCCGGTTTCATGCCGCGACACCGGCTGGACAGCGCCGAACTGCTTACCTTGTTCCGGTGGAGCGAGCAGAACTTCCTGAAACACACGGAAGGCTCGGCCATCCGCCGTATCGGCTATGACTGCTGGCTGCGCAATATCGCGGTTGCACTCGGTAACGCGCCGCACAGCCAGGCGCTCATCCGCGCACTCGAAGACCGGCTCGATCACCCGTCGGCGATGGTGCGCGAACATATCCGGTGGGCACTGCAGCGGCAGCGGGAAAGCGGCGGGGATTAATCCGGCTGCTTCAGCTGCAGGGCCCGATCGTACAGGGTTCTTTTATTGATACCGGTAATGCGCGCGGCCAGTTTGGCGGCTTTTTTGATCGGCAGCTCCTCGAGCAACCACCGCAGTAACTGCTCGGCGTCCGCGGTCACGGTATCGCCTTCCGGCGCCTCCACGCCCTGCACCAGCACCACGAATTCCCCCTTCTGCTGATCGGGATCGGCTGCCACCCACTGCCGCAGCGCCGCCAGCGTATCACCCCGTATGGTCTCGAACTGCTTGGTGAGTTCCCGCGCGATCACCGCCCGGCGCCCGGCACCGAAAGCAGCCTGCATATCCTGCAACGCGGCCAGGATACGATGACTGGATTCATAGAACACCAGGGTGCGGGACTCCCCGGCCAGTTGTTGGAGCCGGTGCCTGCGGGCCGTACGCTTCGCCGGCAGGAACCCCTCGAAAACGAACCGGTCCGTGGGCAGGCCGGACCCTGACAGGGCACAGGTCAGGGCGCTGGGTCCCGGTACGGGGATGACGCGAACCCCGGCTGCGCGCGCCAGACGCACCAGGGTGTAGCCGGGATCGCTGATCAGCGGCGTACCCGCATCGGAAATCACCGCCAGCGAAGCACCCTGCAGCAACTGTTCCACCAGCTGTGGCGCCAGTTCACGTTCGTTATGTTCGTGTAACGCGGTCATCGGCGTTTGCAGGGCGTAGTGCTGCAACAGCTTTCTGCTGTGACGGGTATCTTCCGCGACAATGCGGTCCACCGCCCCCAGCACCTCGATGGCCCGCGCGCTGATATCGGCCAGGTTGCCGATTGGCGTGGCGACCACGTAGAGCGTGCCGGTACGGTCTGCCTGCAGACTTTCAGCCATGGTTTTTCCTCTCCTGCAGCCTGGCAGGAAAACGTGGCGGGCGTGCGCAGGCAGGCGACCAAAATAGCATGCACAAGCGTCCCGACCCCATTACAATACGCACCTGCCCGTTTTCCTGACTGCCTGGATACCTGTGTACCGATTATTGTTTCTGCTGTTCGTCCTGCTACTGGGCCTGGCCGGCTGCTCGGGTGTACCGGAGCAGGCAGCAACGCCGGTCGAAGACACCCTGTCCCCGGCCGCACAGGCACTGATTGACCAGGGCGATTACCTGTCCGCCGCACAACTGTATATCAGCGCGGCCAGAACAGCACCCGAAAAGCAGCGCAGCGCGCTGCGCCTGGAGGCCGCGGAGCTGCTCGCCAGGGGCAAATTGTGGCAACAACTGTCCCCGGTGCTGGCCAGTCTCGACCCGGCCCGCCTGGACGCGTCGCAGCGCACCCGCTACCGGCTGCTGGACGCCGAACGTGCCGTGGCGGAACACCAGCCGGATATCGCCCTGGAACAGCTGCGGGCGATCAGTAACCCGGAGTCCCTGCCCGACCTCGGCAGGCGCTATTACCGGATTCGCGCCGACGCCTACGCACTGAGCGGCAATGCCCTGGAAGCCGCCCGGCAACTGATCTGGCTGGACGGACTGATCGATGACCCGGATGAGAAACTGGCCAACCAGTACCGGATATGGGAACAGTTCGCCAACCTGTCGGATGAAACCCTCGAACAGTTGCGCGTAAACCCGCCACCCGACCCGCTCAGCGGCTGGATGGAACTGGTACTGCTGACCCGGCAGAATGCCCGCGACCCGCAGGCCTGGAACGCGGCCCTGGACAACTGGCGCCTGCGCTATCCCGGCCACAGTGCCGCGGACACGCTGTTACCGGACCTGTTGCAGCAGGTCGGTCAGCTGGGCGCCCGCGCAAGACACATCGCCGTACTGCTGCCCCTCAGCGGCACCGCAGCCGACTCCGCCATGGCGATCCGGGACGGGATCCTCACCGCCTACTACCGCGACAGCCCCGAACAGCGGCCCGAGATACGTTTCTACGATACCGGCGGCAATGCGCAGATACTCTGGTCCGTGTACCAGCATGCCGTGCAGACCGGCGCGGAATTCGTCATCGGGCCGCTGCTCAAGGACAGCATCCGGCAACTGGCACGCTCGGGCGAACTGCCGGTCCCGGTGCTTGCACTGAACCAGATCGGCAACCGACGTACCGGTTTACCGCTGTACCAGTACGGCCTGGCCCCGGAAGACGAAGCCCGGCAGGTCGCCGAAAAAATGATCCATGATGGTCAGCGCCAGGTGGTTGCGCTGGTGCCGGACACCCCCTGGGGATCGCGTGTGCTGGCGGCTTTCGAACAGCAGTTTATCGCGCTGGGCGGAGAGATACTCAGCAGCGCACAGTACCCGTCCAACAGCGCAGATTTCAAGGCGCCGATCGAACATACCCTGAACCTGGACGCCAGCAAGAACCGTCACCGCGCGCTGCAGCGCCTGCTGGGAGAGAAACTGGAATTCGAACCGCGGCGTCGACAGGACGTGAACGCAATCTTTGTGCTTGGCTTCCCGCGCCAGGCACGCCAGCTGAAACCGCAACTGCGTTTTCATCATGCAGGCGATATACCCATCTACAGCACATCACACGTATTTGCCGCCAATCCTGACCCCTCCCTCGACCGGGACATGGACGGGCTGCTGTTCTGTGACATGCCCTGGGTTCTCGATTACAGCGGTCGCTGGTCAGCACAACGTGAACAACTGGCATCCGCCTGGCCAAACCGCAGCCAGCGTTTCCAGCGGCTGTTTGCACTCGGTTACGATGCCTACCAGGTCAGTCCCTGGCTGGAATCCCTGAACATGCCCGGCTTTGCCTATTTCCCCGGCGCTACCGGCGTGCTGACGCTGGATGACAACAAACAGTTACACCGCGCCCTGGAGTGGGCGCAGTTTCGCAAGGGACGACCGCAACCGATTCTGCCCAGGGAGGGACAGGATGAACCGGAAAACAACGGGGGATTACGCCGAGACACTGGCGGCCCGCTATCTGGTACGCCAGGGTCTTGAACTGCTGGCACGTAATTTTCGTTGCCGCCGTGGTGAAATCGACCTGGTCATGCGGGATGGCGACAAGCTGGTGTTTGTTGAGGTACGATACCGGCGGCGCACCGGCTTCGGGCACGCTGCGGAAACCGTTTCTCGCAGCAAGCAGGCGCGGATCATTCATTGCGCACGCTTTTACCTGACGGTACATCAGGGCTGGAATACGGCGGCGCGCTTCGATGTGGTCGCGGTCGAAGGCAGGCTGGATAACTGTACCGTCGAATGGATTGCGGACGCATTCCGACTGGACGACTGACCCGGGCAAGGGGCCCGGCCAGGCAACTGAACTGGAGATTCCTGATGATGGCAACACGCTGGATTGTTACGGGCACCCTGCTGCTTAGCGCCCTGTTACTGAACGGCTGCGTCCCGGTAGTCGTGGTAGGCGGTGCCGCCGCAACCGCATCGCTGGTTCACGACCGGCGCACCACAGGATCCATCGTCGAGGATGAGGCCATCGAACTGCGGGTCATCAATGCACTCAGCAAGGAAAAGGAACTCAGCCAGCAGTCACACATCAACGTCACCAGCTACAACTATACTGTCCTGCTGACCGGCGAGACACCTACCGAGGCCTTCCGCAAGCGCGCCGGCGACCTCGCCCGCGCCCAGGAGAAAGTGCGGCGCGTACACAACGAACTGGTGATTGCCGCACCCAGCTCCATGATGACCCGCAGCAGCGACTCGCTGATCACCACCAGGGTCAAGTCGGCCCTGTTCAAGGTAAAGGTCGAGGGTTTCGACCCCAGCCGGGTAAAGGTGGTGACCGAAAACGGAACGGTATACCTCATGGGCCTGCTGTACCACAGGGAAGCCGAGGCAGTCACCGAACAGGCCCGGCAGGTCAGCGGTGTACAGCGCATCGTCACGCTCTACCAGTACCAGGACTGAACCCGTTGCCCGCGCGGCCGGCATCCCTTGCACGCTGAATTCCTGAATCACCTCGGGACACTGCTCCCCGCGCGGCAACTGCTTACCGATCCTGCCGACCGCCGCGCCTACGGCTACGACAACAGCACTCTGCAGGGCTCGCCGCTGGCCGTGGCGCTACCGGAGGAACACCAGCAGGTCGTGGCGATCGTAAAAGCCTGCCGCCATTACGGGGTGTCGCTGATCGCCCGCGGTCAGGGCACCGGCACGACCGGCGCAACCGTTCCCCGTAACGACCACTCTCTGGTCCTCTCCCTGCAACGCATGGACCGCATCATCGAGCTGGACCGTGACAACCGTCTGCTGGTGGCAGAACCGGGCGCCAGTAACCAGGCTGTACAGGATGCGGCCGCTACGGAAGGCTTCTTCTGGCCACCCGATCCTACCAGTGCCGCGGTCTGCACCCTGGGTGGCAACCTGGCTTATAACTCGGCCGGGCCGCGTGCTGTCAAGTACGGGACCCCGCGGGAAAACACCCTGGCACTGAAAGCGGTAACCGGTACCGGTGAGACCCTGCGCACCGGCACGAAAACCACCAAGGGCGTAGTCGGCTACGACCTGACCCGCCTGCTGATCGGTTCGGAAGGCACGCTGGCCATCATCACCGAAGCCACTCTGAAACTGACTCCCCTGCAACCGGCCAAACGTACCCTGAGGGCTATATACAGGGACGTGCACAGTGCCGCACGCGCGGTTTCCGCCATCATGTCGCAACCGGTGATTCCCTGTGCGCTGGAATTCATGGATGGCAACGCCATCGACATGGTGCGTGATACGCAGGCCGGGCTGCCCGAAACCGCCGGGGCCCTGCTGATGATCGAAGTGGACGGCATCGAGTCCCAGCTCGATGACATGGTCACCCGCCTGGTTAGCGCGGCATCGACTGATGGGCTGCTGGATATCCGGCAGGCGTGTTCACAACAGGAAGTCCAGGCGCTGTGGGAAACCCGCAAGGCACTCTCCCCCGCCCTGCGCCGCGTTGCACCGAAGAAAATCAACGAGGACGTCGTGGTGCCGGTTTCGCGCATACCGGAACTGGTGGAACAACTGGCCGCACTGGCCTCCCGGCACCACACCCGCATTATCAACTTCGGCCACGCCGGCAACGGTAACCTGCACGTAAACCTGCTCTTTGATCCTGACGACCCCGCCCAGCAACAACGCGCCGAAGCCTGCCTGGAGGACCTGTTCAGCGTCGTGCTGGAAATGGATGGCACCCTGTCCGGCGAACACGGTGTGGGCCTGGTCAAACGTGACTGGGTGGCCAGGGAACTCGACCCGTACAGCCTGCAGCTGATGTATGCCATCAAGCGTCAGTTCGACCCGGACGGTATCCTGAATCCCGGCAAGACTCTGCCTGCAATCGACGGGCAACCGTAACGCCGGCTTCAATACAGCGACGTGCACCAGCCGGGGGTCTTTTTCAGCCCTTCCTCCAGTTGCAGTTCCGGTTGCCAGTCCAGCACCTGCTGAATCGCCTCGTTGTCGCACACCCAGTCTGGATGACGCAACTCGCGCAGTTTTTCCGGCGTCAGCATGGGTGCATAACGCAGACGAAGCGCCAGCCAGCGATTGATCCAGGCCGGTATCGACAACAGGAAGGAGGGGATGGCCAGCGCCCGCACCGGGCGTGTGCACAGGCGCGATACGATTGCGGTCACGTCGTCCCAACCGTAACCGCCGGGCTTTCCGTCGTGCAAACTGTAGACACCGCTGGCCACCGTTTCGCTGCGCAGCCAGCACGCCACCAGCCGTGCCATGTCCTCTACGTGCAGCATGGAAAAACGTGCATCCCGTGCGCCAAAAACCGGTGCGATCCCTTTCGCCATCAACCGGAACAGCGGCAGCATTTCCCGGTCACCGGGACCGTATACGGCGGGCGGGCGCAAGGCGATCCAGTTCAGCGCGCTCGCCTGTTGCTGCAGCACCTGTTCGCCCGCGTATTTACTGGCTGCGTAGAACGACAGGGCCGGCTCACGCGCCGCAAGCGAAGAAAGACAGAACAGGCGGGCCGGGCGGGCCTGGGATGACAGGGCCTCAACGAGACGGCGAACCCCGTCTACGTTCACACGATCGAATGCCCGCGCATCCGCACCACGCACCACACCCGCACAGTGCACCACGGCGATGGCATCGCTACACAGGCGGTCGAGCGCAGCCCGGTCTTCCAGGTCACCCGGCACCACCTCGTCTACGAACGGTGCAGCTGCCTGCAGGCGTGTTGCGGATCGTACCAGGGCGCGCACCTGCCAGCCTTCATCGTGCAGGTACCTGCAGATCGCCTGGCCGATAAACCCGGTGGCACCGGTGACCGCTACCCACCCGGCCATGGCCAGTCCCTCTCACAGGCAAAAAATAACCGGCCGAAGCCGGTTATTTCGATGACCGTAGCAACTTCAACTTCCGGCACTAGCCCTGCCTGAGCTCCAGCGCATCGCTCGCTTCCTGTCCCAGCGCATTCATGTCGTGCGTTTCCATGAAGTTCTGACGCGCCTTGGAACGGGACAGCTTGCCGGAGGATGTGCGCGGCAGGGTGTGCAGCGGCACCAGTTCGACCAGTACGTCGATACCCAGTTCCAGGTGCACCAGTCGGTTCAGCCGGTCGACCAGGCTGGCCCGTGCGTTGGGGTCGGATTCACGACACTGCACCACCAGCACGCAGATCTCGTTCTCTTCCGGACCGGGTACCGAGAACGCCAGTGCATCACCCATGCGCACTTCGGGCTGGTGCTCGGCCAGGTATTCCAGGTCCTGCGGCCAGATGTTGCGGCCATTGATAATGATCAGGTCCTTCTTGCGCCCGGTAATGATCAGGCTGCCGTTCACCTGGTAACCCACGTCACCGGTATTCAGCCAGCCGTCTTCCGACAGGCAGTTGGCGGTTTCTTCCGGCTCGTTGAAGTAGCCGGACATGACGCTGTCGCCGCGCACGAAAATGCTGCCGCTGTGACGGTCGGACAGCACCTCGCCCGCCTCGTTACGGATTTCCACTTCGTAGCCGGGCAGCGGCTTGCCGCATTCCACGAAACAGCGGGCCCGGCCCGGGTTTTCGAGGTTCGCGATCGGCAGCGCTTCCTGGTGATCGGAATGGTGATCACCGTCCACACAGTCCGTGGAGTGACCTTCAAACAGGGGCGAGAAACTGATCGCCAGCGAACACTCGGCCATGCCGTAGCAGGCCAGGAATGCTTTTTCGTTGAAGCCTGCCGGCGCAAGCGCCCTGGCGAAACGGGTCAGGGTCTCGGAACGGATCATTTCCGCACCGACACCGGCCACGCGCCAGTTGCTCAGGTCGTATTTTTCGGCTTCACCGGGACGCAGCCGCCGCGTGCACAGTTCAAAACCGAACGGCGGACTGAAGGAAATCGTCGCCTTGGTCTTGGTCATCAGCCTCAGCCACTGACGCGGGCGCATGGCAAATTCACGCGTGTCCAGGTAATCCACGGAAACCTGGGCAGCCACCGGCACCAGCACCAGGCCCACCAGGCCCATGTCGTGGTAGAACGGTAGCCAGGAAAAACAGCGATCGCCGCGGCCCATCTTCACGCCGTGGCGAATAATGCCTGCCAGGTTACTCATGACCGCTTTCTGCTTGATGACCACACCACGCGGGAAACGGGTACTGCCGGAGGTGTACTGGATATAGGCAATATCGTCAGGGGTTATGGTCGGCAGCTCGACCTCCGCTTCCGGAAGTGCATCGAACACAGCGGGGTCACCGATCAGGCGCAGTTCCAGACCTTCTCCTGCTTCCTCGAGAAACGAAGAGTAGCCGATGGGCGCCATGGCCATCGCCGCCTTGCTGGACTCCAGCAGGCCGCGCAACTGGGTCACATAGACCGTATGCCCGCCCAGGTTCACGGAAGCCGGCAGGGAAACAGGAATCAACCCGGCGTACTGGCAGGCGAAAAAGAAGCGCAGAAAATCAGGGTTGGTTTCGGCAACCAACGCAACACGGTCGCCCTTTTCAAGACCGGCCGCGAGTAATTTGCGGGCAAGCACACGCGATGCCTCACGCAATTCCCCATAGGGAAGCGTTGCATACAGTTCACCCCTGCCGGTATAGAAATTCGCACCGGTTTCGCCCTGCGCCGAGTAATCCAGGGCTTCAGTGAGGGTAGCGAAATCAGCAGCGCGAAATGGCAGGTTGTGTACAGTTGGTGTAGATACTGTGCCCAAAAGACTTAATCCCTAGATTGAGGTTCTCTATGTCAGGTTCCCGTCCAGAGACAGAAACACCCCAAAAAAAGTTCATCCGGTCCGTAATGCAGGAAGACCGTGTACACCCTGCACGCTGTGAACTGCCTGTGTGCCCGGGAGCTGCCGGTCGACATCGAAGCGTTGTATTTTCCCAACTAACCTCGGATTGCTCTGCCGCCCTACGTTACGGATGTGCATTATTCATACAATAGGGTAAAAATACAATACTTTTTTCAAAATTTTTTGCTCCCCGGTGCGTCGATTGTGGAATAAATATCGCACTTGTCGTTATTTTGCTACAAAGGCACGCCGGTGACGAACCGGCAGAACCGGGCAGACAATGCGATGATTCCCCCTGCCAATAAGCAATATACGGGCCACTGATCCCGGCACAGCCGGGCAGGCCCCCTCCGGCCGCCGCTC
>DRQL01000066.1 GCA_011371465.1 Gammaproteobacteria bacterium
CCACCCTGACCACGCTGGTAGCTTCCAACGTCACCATTTCCCTGATCCGCAAGCTGGTGCGACCGGAAGTCCGTATCCCGGTATTCGTCCTGGTCATCGCCTCTATCGTAACCATCATCGAACTGTCCATGAGTGCCTGGTTCTACGACCTGTACAAGGTGCTGGGTATTTTCATCCCGCTGATCGTCACCAACTGCTCCATCATCGGTCGCGCCGAGGCCTTTGCCTCCAAGAACACCGTGGGCCGCTCGTTCCTGGACGGCTTCAGCATGGGCTTCGGGTTTCTGCTGGTGCTGGTTACGCTCGGCACCCTGCGGGAAGTCATCGGGCACGGAACCCTGTTTTCCCAGGCGCACCTGATGTTCGGCGAAGCAGCCCGTTCCATGACCATCCACCTTGTCGACAGCTACCACGGCTTCCTGCTTGCCGTACTGCCGCCCGGCGCCTTTATCGGGCTGGGCCTGCTGATCGCCCTGAAAAACGTGATCGACAAACGCAGGGAACGCCGGGAGATCCTGGTCACCGCACCCGGCAACCCGACGACACAGACCGCACACTGAAGCTTCGGCCGGCAGGGATGAACCGCAACAAACGGATCGAGATCTTCACCCGGCTGCGCAAGGAAAATCCCCACCCCGTCACGGAACTCCACTACGGCAATCCCTACCAGCTGCTGGTCGCGGTCACACTGTCGGCCCAGGCCACCGATGTCGGCGTCAACAAGGCGACCCGGGCGCTGTTCAAAAAAGTGAAAACACCGCAGGCCATGCTCAAACTGGGCGAGGCGGGCCTGAAGAAATACATCAAAACCATCGGCCTGTACAACAACAAGGCTAAAAATATCATCGCCGCCAGCCGGATGCTGGTCGAACTGCACGGCGGCAAGGTGCCCGACCAGCGCGCCGCACTCGAGGCCCTGCCGGGGGTCGGTCGCAAGACTGCCAGTGTCATTCTGAATACGGCCTTCGGACAGCCAACCATAGCGGTAGACACCCATATATTCCGGGTTTCCAACCGTACCGGGATTGCGCCGGGCAAGAACGTTATCGAGGTCGAAAAAAAGCTGCTGAAATTCGTGCCGGACGAGTTCAAACAGCATGCCCATCACTGGCTGATCCTGCTGGGACGCTACACCTGTGTCGCCCGCTCGCCACGCTGTGGCAGCTGCCTGATCGAGGATCTGTGCGAATATCGCCACAAGACGGAAAACTGACGCCAATCGGCGACAGTCAAAACTTGCATCCGGAGGCGGGTACTGGGTACCCTTCGCGGCTGACTACAGGGAATCGCAATGCTGTTTGGACAGGATCGGAACCAGTTGCGCGCTGTATATGTCGAAGCATGGAAAGAATACCGACAGGGCAAGCCACTGAACCCGCTACAGATCCAGATCGTTGCCGTCATCAGGCAGCACCCCGAATACCAGGGACTGCTGGAAAACAGCGACCAGGCCCTGGGCAGGGACTACCTGCCGGAAAACGGGGAAACCAACCCCTTCCTGCATATGGGCATGCACCTGGCCCTGCAGGACCAGGTCAGCACTGACCGGCCGGCCGGGATACGCGCACTGTACGAACGGCTACAGGCCGGAACCACTGACAGTCACACACTGCAACACAAGCTTATGGAATGCCTGGCGGAAATGATCTGGCAGGCACAGAGAGAAGGTGAATTGCCCGATGAACAACGCTATCTCGACTGTATCGGAAACCTTGCCGGAAACGGTCGGATTGCACACTGATTTATATGGCGGATCTCCGGATTCCCCCGTTTCCGGGCAACCCGAACCCCGGAAACTTTTCTCAACCCGGCAGGTCGTAGAAGCTGTCATTCATGATGACTGGCTACTGCATCGTGCCGGTTAAACCGTGGTACCTGGTACCGCAATTTGATACCTGAAGCCTTTAGGAGGCCCATCCAATGTCCAAGAAAACTGTTATGAAACCCGTTGCTGTTGCCCTCGGCGCTGCTTTTGTCACCTCACTGGCCGGCACTTCCATTGCCAATGCTGCGGAAAACCCCTTCGGCATGACTGAGCTGTCCAGCGGATACATGGTTGCCGAAGAAGGCAAATGCGGCGGCATGAAAAAAGGTGACCACGACAGCGCCGACAAGATGAAGAAGGAAGGCAAGTGTGGCGAAGGCATGGACAAGTCCAAGATGGACAAGGAAGGCAAGTGTGGTGAAGGCATGGACAAGTCCAAAATGGACAAGGAAGGTAAATGCGGCGAAGGCATGGACAAGTCCAAGATGAAAAAGGAAGGCAAGTGCGGCGAAGGCAAGTGCGGCGGCAACAAGATGAAGAAAGACGGCGAAGGCAAGTGCGGCGGCAAGAAGTAAACCGCTACACGCCATGAAGGAGTCACGCTACCCCGTTCATGGTGCCGGACTCGGCCTGCGGCGGACCCTGATGGGTCCGCTCGCGGACCAGCCGCCGGCGCAGGTCGGCTTCTACGAGGTTGCACCGGAAAACTGGATCGGGATCGGTGGCGTTTACGGCAGGCAGTTCCGTGCGTTTACCGAACGCTACCCCTTCGTCTGCCACGGACTGTCACTATCCATCGGCAGCCCCTCCCCACTGGACGAAACCTTTCTGCAGCGGCTCAAACGCTTCCTGGACCAGCACAACATCCGCGGCTATTCGGAACACCTGAGCTATTGCAGCGACGACGGTCATCTCTACGACCTGATGCCGATCCCCTTTACCGACGAAGCCGTACACTACGTGGCCGAACGCATCCGCCGCACCCAGGACATCCTGGAACGCCGTATCGCCATGGAAAACGTCTCCTACTACGCGGCGCCCGGCAAGGAGATGGAAGAAATCGACTTCATCAACGCGGTCCTGCAGGAAGCGGACTGTGAGCTGCTGCTCGACGTCAATAATATCTACGTCAACAGTATCAACCACCAGTACGACGCTGAAGAATTCCTGACCGCATTGCCCGCTGAACGGGTGATGTACTTTCATATCGCCGGACACTTCAACGAGGCCGAAGACCTGGTCGTCGACACCCACGGGGCCGACGTCATTGATCCCGTCTGGGAACTGCTGGACAAGGCCTACGCACATTTCGGCGTGGTCCCCACCCTGCTGGAACGGGACTTCAATATTCCTCCGCTGCCTGAACTGCTCGGGGAAGTCGACCGGATCACGGCACTGCAGGCGCAGTGGACACCTGCCCGGGCACCTGGCCATGCCGGTCAGCTCTAGACCGGCGTTCATGCAGCGGCAGTACGAATTTGCCGCGCACATCCGCGACCCCGAACACCACCGGGTACCGCCGGACGTCGAAGACCGCCGCATGAAGATCTACCGGGAGCTGTTCTACAATAACGTGGAAGGTTTCCTGGAAAACAGTTTCCCGGTACTGCGCGAACTGATGGACGACCGCGACTGGCACGCGCTGGCGCGTGATTTCTTTGCCCGTCACCGCAGTCATTCACCGCTGTTCCTGGAGATACCGCGCGAATTCCTCAACTACCTGGAGCAGGAACGGGGCGAGCGTCCGGGGGATTTCCCGTTCCTGCTCGAGCTTGCACATTACGAGTGGGTGGAGCTGGCCCTCTCCATTGCCGAAAACGAAGACCCGCAGACGACCACCGTCAACCCGCAGGGGGACCTGCTCTCCGGCATCCCGGTACTGTCCACGCTGGCCTGGCCACTGTCCTACCGCTACCCGGTTCACCAGATCAGCCCGGACTTTATTCCCGACACCCCGGGTGAACAAAACACCTGGCTGCTGGTCTACAGGGACAGGCACGATGAAGTGGGGTTCATCGAGTTGAACCAGGTCAGTGCGCGCCTGTTCGCCCTGCTGCAGGAAGGCGCCGGCCGCAGCGGGCTGGAAGCGCTGACCATCATCGCCGATGAACTGCAACACCCGGATCCGGGCACTGTAGTGGAAGGCGGGAAACAGGTTCTGGAAGAATGGCGCCGGCACGACATCGTCGTCGGTACGTTTGAACCGTAATACCCGGGCGGGTTCGTTTGCCGTCATCCCGGCTTATATATACCGGCTACGAGATCAGGTCCGGCACATGCTTCGCCGGCACGACCCACGGGTCAGGGTTTTCCCTGGAAATAATCTTCAAGAAATAACAACCGGAAAGGAGGCTCCCGAATGTACCCCCTGATACAACTGCAAAGACTACTGGATATGACCCGCGGCCTGGATTTTCTCGCCCCGCTCGCCCTGCGCCTGTACCTGGTCCCCATTTTCTGGATGGCCGGCAACAAGAAGCTGGAAGACATGGACAGCATTATTCAATGGTTCGGCAACCCGGACTGGGGACTGGGCCTGCCGTTCCCGGAAGTCATGGCCTGGGCGGCAACACTGACCGAAGTGGGTGGCGCCATCCTGCTGCTGGTCGGGTTCGCGGTACGCTGGATTTCCATTCCCCTCATGGTCACCATGGTAGTCGCCGCGGTGACGGTACACCTGCCGAACGGCTGGCTGGCCATTGCGGAAGCCACCGGACCTTTTGCCACCCCGCGCACGGAAGGCGCCATCGAACGACTGGAAGTCGCCAAACAGTTGCTGCAGGAACACGGCAACTACGACTGGCTGACCGAAAACGGCAGTATCGTGATACTGAATAACGGCATCGAGTTTGCCGCCACCTATTTTATTATGCTGCTTACGCTGTTCTTTATCGGTGGCGGTCGCTATTTCAGCATGGACTACTGGATTCGTCGCGCGTTCATGCGTGACGGGTACTGATACACCTGCAGGAGCGGTCCCCTGACCGCGACCGACCGTCTACCAGTCCGGAGAATTCAGCAGCGGCTGGTCTTTCCCGGTCGGCGGGGCAACCGGCAGCTCTTCTGGTACCGATTCCGTGTCCAGCAGGTGACCCCAGTCGGTGCGCTGCTTCATCCGGTCCTGGCGCTCGGGCGATACAAAGGCGTGTCCGGCACGTATTTCCCAGCCGCCGCCCAGCGCCTTGTAGGTCGCGATCAGACCGCCAACCACTTCACCACGCACTGACGTGTAGCGATCCTGGACCCGCAACAGGGTCTGCTGGGTATCGAGTACGCGCTGGTAATCCACCGCGCCTTCCCGGTACTGGACCAGCGCCAGGTCCACCGACCGTTGCGCGGCTTTCACGCTTTCCTTCAGGTAACCGCTCTGTTCGCGTGCGCCCGTATAGGCGCTGAGGCCATCCTCGACTTCCTGCGCGGCTCGCAAAACGGTGTCCTGGTAATTCACCAGCAGCGCTTCCAGCCGCGCATCCTGGACCCTCACCCGGTTTTTCAGGCGCCCGTAATTGAGTATCTGCCAGGAGGCAGAAGGCCCGTAGTTGTAACCAACGCTGTCGGATTTGAACAGGTCACTGTTGCCGTTCGAACCGGTATCGCCGTTCAGCAGGCCGATGGAACCCACCAGCGCAAAGCGGGGGTAGAGGTCGGATTTCGCGACACCGATCAGCGCGCTCTGGGTAGCCGCCTGCAATTCCGCGCTGCGGATATCCGGGCGCCTGCGCAGCAGGTCGGCGGGAACGCCGATGTCTATCTGGGCCGGCGGCTCGGGTATCTTCCCCGCACCCTGCAGCACCTCGTACAGGTCATTGGGCGGCATCCCTAACAGGATACTCAGTGCATTACGGGTCTGCCGGATCTGGCTCTCCAGCAGGGGCACGGTTGATTCCGTCGATTTCAGCAGGCTCAGCGCCTGGGAGGGGTCCAGTTCACTGACCGCCCCGTTCTGAAAGCGCACGTCGGCGATCCGGTAACTGCGCCGTTGCGTGACGCTGTTATCACGGGCAATGGCC
>DRQL01000067.1 GCA_011371465.1 Gammaproteobacteria bacterium
GGCACCACGTCGAACTGACCGACCCACTCAGAAACTACGTCAACGAAAAATTTGAACGGCTGGAACGCCACTTTGACCATGTCACCGATGTGCACGTCGTGCTGAGCGTGGAAAAACTGCGCCACACCGCCGAGGCCACCATTCACATCAGCGGCGGCAAGCTGTTCGCGGACAGCACCAACGAGGACATGTACGCGGCCATTGACAGCCTGACCGACAAACTGGACCGGCAGATCAAGAAACACAAGGAAAAACTGACCGACCATCACCGCAGCGAAGGAGCGATGAAAAAACAGGCTCCGCCTCTGCCATAACAGGATACGGGCAGCCTTGCCGGAGGCTGCCCGTCACGACCGGCCGATACCATGTCTACATCCGAACTCCTGAATCCTGAACGCATTGCCTGCCAGCAGGACAGCTCCAGCAAGAAGCGCAGCCTGGAAGTACTCAGCGATCTGCTGGCGGGGGCTGTGCCGGACTACACCCAGGCCGAAATTTTCGACAGCCTGGTCGCGCGCGAGCGACTGGGAAGTACCGGCCTTGGCAACGGAGTGGCCCTGCCGCACGGGCGCCTGCGCAGCCTGAAACAACCCATCGCGGCCCTGCTCACCCTCAGACAGGGGATCGATTTCGATGCCATTGACCGGAAACCCGTCGACCTGCTGTATGCCCTGCTGGTGCCCGAAAGCTCCGACGAGGAACACCTGAAAATCCTGGCGCAACTGGCCGCCCTGTTCAGCAACCCGGAGTTCTGCAGCCGCCTGCGCGATTGCGGCAGCAGCGAGCAGTGCCTTGAACTGATCCACAACCAGAGTAGTGACCAGCAACTGACCGCATGAACATCGATGCTTCAGTCGGCACCCTGTTTGAAAACCTGCGTGACAAACTGGAATTGCAGTGGCTGGGCAGCCGACTGGGCGAAAGCCGCGTCATCCAGAACCCGGAAACCGACAGTGCCGGGACCGCCCTGGTAGGTCATCTGAACCTGATCCATCCCAACCAGGTACAGGTGCTGGGCGCAACCGAAATCGACTACCTCGACCGTCTCAGCGAGCATTCCCGCCAGGACCTGGTCAACCAGCTGTTTGACGGCACTACCGACCTCATCGTGGTCGGTGACCGGCAGGCGGTACCCGAAGATATCAAGCAGCGCAGTGAAGCCAGTTCCACGCCGCTGTTTACCTCCGTGCAATCCACCACCCGGCTGGTGAACTACCTGCAGTACTACCTGACCAGCCTGTTTGCGGCAAAAATCACCCTGCACGGCGTGTTCATGGAAGTATTCAGCCTGGGACTGCTGATCACCGGCGACCCCAGCGTGGGCAAGAGCGAACTGGCCCTGGAGCTGGTGGCGCGCGGCCACCGGCTGGTCGCCGACGATGCCCCGGAATTTTCCCGCACCTCTCCCGATACCCTGAGCGGCCATTGCCCGGAAGTGCTGCGGGATTTCCTGGAAGTCCGCGGCCTGGGTATTCTCAATATCCGCGCCATGTTCGGTGACAGCGCCATCAAGCAGAAACGCAACCTGCGCCTGATCCTGAAACTGGTGCCAATGACCGAAGAACAGATGCACAAGATCGACCGGCTGCACGGCGCGCGCGCAACCCAGACCATACTGGGCGTCGAGGTTCCGGAAATCACCCTGCCCGTCGCGCCGGGCCGCAACCTGGCCGTTCTGGCGGAAGCGGCCGCCCGCAACCACACCCTGCTGCTGAAAGGCTTCGATTCCGCCCGGCTGTTTATGGAACGCCAGACGCGTTTCATGGACAATAGCTGAACCGGACAGCATCATCCCCTAGCGTATTCAGGCAAACAGGTGCCCTGTGAAACTGGTTATAGTCAGCGGACATTCCGGCTCGGGTAAAAGTGTGGCGCTGCACACGCTGGAAGACCTGGGTTACTACTGCATCGACAACCTGCCGGCCGGGTTGCTCGGTGCGCTGACGCTGGAACTGAAGCAGGTTCCCAACCCGGTCGAGCTGGCCGCTGCCGGCATCGACGCCCGCAACCTTCCGCAGGCCCTGCAACAGTTCAGTCAGCTGCTCGACCAGTTGCAGGAACAGGGGGTAAAAAGCGAGATCCTGTTCCTCACCTGCGATACCGACACGCTGATCAAGCGTTTCAGTGAAACCCGTCGTCGCCACCCGCTCAGCAGTGACAACGTATCGCTGGCGGAAGCCGTGGAACAGGAAAAAGTGCTGCTGGAGCCGATTGCCGGCCGCGCCGACCTGTTTATCGATACCAGCACAACCACAGTTCACCAGCTGCGCGCCCTGCTGCACCAGCGCCTGGGACAGCGCCAGGATCACCGGCTTTCACTGTCCTTCCAGTCGTTCGGGTACAAGCACGGCATCCCCACCGATGCGGATTTCGTATTCGATGCGCGCTGCCTGCCCAACCCGCACTGGCTGCCGGAACTGCGCCCGCTGACCGGGCGCGACCCGGAAGTCATCCGCTACCTTGAGAGCGAAACCCTGGCGAACCGGATGTTCCAGGAACTTTGCACCTTCCTCGGCAACTGGATTCCGGCCTTCGAGGCGGACAACCGCAGCTACCTGACCATTGCCGTCGGCTGCACCGGTGGACAGCACCGTTCCGTATACCTCACCGAACAGCTGGCACGCCATTTCGGTGACCGCTATCCAGGCGTAACCGTACGGCACCGGGAACTGGCATGAACGTCGGC
This sequence comes from Gammaproteobacteria bacterium, assembly GCA_011371465.1. Taxonomy (GTDB): domain Bacteria; phylum Pseudomonadota; class Gammaproteobacteria; order DSM-19610; family DSM-19610; genus Thiogranum. The sequence continues at coordinate 2,687 of DRQL01000067.1, forward strand.
ATACTGATTATTACCCACGGTAACATCGGTGCGGTACTGCTACAGTCGGCGACCGATGTGCTGGGGGTCTGCCCGCTGTCCACCACCACGATTTCGGCCGCGCCGGGCTGCAACCCTGACCAGGTGCTGACCTGCGCCAGGCAGGCGGCACAGGAGATGGACTGCGGTGACGGCGTACTGGTGCTGACCGACCTGTACGGCGCCACCCCGAGCAATATCGCCTGCCGCCTGCACGAGCTGCACGATGTACGCGTGGTATCCGGCATCAACCTGCCCATGCTGATCCGGGTACTGAACTATCCTGACCTGGACCTGGACAGTCTCATGCACAAGGCGGTTACCGGTGGCCGCGACGGTGTGCTGATCTGCAATACAGAGGGAGCCGCGGATGCTGGATAGAAATGTCACCATCGTCAACAAACTCGGCCTGCACGCCCGTGCGGCGGCAAAATTCGTCACCCTCGCCTCCAGCTTCGCCAGCGAGATAAAACTCGAGCGCAACGGTCAGCAGGTCAATGGCAAAAGAATTATGGGCGTCATGATGCTGGCCGCATCCAAAGGCAGTGAAATCACCATCAGCGCCAGCGGCGACGACGAAAGCGAAGCCGTTGACAGGCTGTCCGAGCTGGTCGCGCAGCGCTTTGGCGAAGAAGAATGAGCATCTCCATTACCGGTATCGGCATTTCCCGCGGTATCGCGATCGGACCCGTCTACCGGCTGGAACAGGGCGATATCGAGGTCTACGAAGCCGCCATACCCGTCGAGCTGGTCGAGGATGAAATTTCACGCTTCCGGCGTGCGGTACGCGCCGCCCGCCAGCAGCTGAAGGATATTCGCAACAGCATACCGGAAACCACGCCTGTCGATATTACCGATTTTATCGACACCCACCTGCTGATGCTGGAAGACAGCCTGCTGACAGCCGCGCCGCTGGAACTGATCCGTCAGCGCCAGTGCAACGCCGAGTGGGCACTGAAAATCCAGCGTGATGCACTGGCAAAAGTGTTCGACGAGATGGATGATCCCTACCTGCGCACCCGCAAGGACGACGTGGATCACGTGGTGACCCGTATCCTGCGCATCCTCACCGGAAGGGAAACGCACCGCGACCCGCAGGACAGCACCCGCCTGCACGGCGCCATCATTCTGGCGCACGACCTGACGCCGGCCGAGACCGCCCTGCTCCGCCACCAGGGCATTGCCGGCTTTGTCACCGAATCCGGCGGCCCGCTGTCGCACACAGCCATCCTGGCACGCAGCCTCGGGCTTCCCGCCATCGTCGGCACGCACATTACGCCACACCAGATCCGCGATGGCGACACCGTGATACTGGATGCCTCGCGGGGCGAGCTGCTCGCGGATGTCGACACCGGCATTCTGAAAGACTACCGCCGCCAGCAGCGTCAGCAGAACAAGCACCGCCTGGAACTGAAACGTCTCAAGGATGAACCCGCGGTCACCGCCGACGGTCAGCGGATTCACCTGGCGGCCAACGTGGAGCTGCGCGAAGACGTGCTGGCAGCACGCCGCGCCGGCGCCGACGGTATCGGGCTGTACCGCACCGAGTTCCTGTTCATGAACCGCTCGGATATTCCCGACGAGGAAGAACAGCTGAAACAGTACCTGAGCGTGGTAAAAACCCTGAAGGGACTGCCGGTCACCATCCGCACCCTCGACCTGGGTTCGGACAAGGAATGCGGCGCAGAGCCACCCAGCGAACATGTATCCGTCAACCCGGCACTGGGCCTGCGTGCCATCCGCCTGTGCCTGAAGCACGCCGACCTGTTCCGTCCCCAGCTGCGGGCCATACTGCGTGCTTCGGCAAAAGGACCGGTGCGCATGATGATTCCCATGCTGTCCAGTGCGCACGAGCTCAACAAGGTGCTGGCACTCATCGATGAGGTCAAACAGGAACTGCACCGCGAACGCCTGGCCTTTGACTGGAACATGCCGGTGGGCGGCATGATCGAGGTCCCCGCCGCCGCCCTTTCCGCCAGCCTGTTTGCCCGCAAGCTGGATTTCCTGTCGATCGGTACCAACGACCTGATCCAGTACACCCTCGCCATCGACCGTGTGGATGAAGAGGTCACCTACCTGTACGACCCGCTGCACCCGGCGGTGCTGCGCCTGATCGGCATGGTCATCGACGCCGGAAGGCAACAGGATGTACCGGTTGCGATGTGCGGCGAGATGGCGGGCGACACGCGCTATACGCGCCTGCTGCTGGGCATGGGGCTGACCGATTTTTCCGTCCACCCCACGGCATTGCTCGAAGTAAAGGATGTCATACACCACAGCCGGGTTACTGACCTTGCCGCTGCGGCAAACCGGGTCCTGGAGCAGGACGACCCGGAGATCATCATCGAACAGCTGGAGCTGATCAATAAAATATAGCGGCGCCCGGTTTTTTGCCCGCGGTCAGGCTGCTACACTGCCACAGTAGGTAACGAAGCCCTGATTAATCCGTCATTCCGGCGCAGGCCGGAATCCATGCGATTGAAAGCACTGGATCCCGGCCTGCGCCGGGGTGACGGAAAAAACCTGATCAGGGCTTCACGAACGAGTTCGATTCTCACCCAGCCCGGGGTTCGTCATGGCAGAAACCGCCGACCAGAAAAATACGCAGCAGCGACTGGAAGTCCTGACCGCGGCCCTGCACAGTGGCACCGCTGACCAGGTTCGCCAGCTGCTGGCCAGCCTGCACCCCGCCGAAATCGGCGACCTGCTCGAATCCCTGCCGCACGGCCCGCGCGAAATCCTGTGGGAACTGGTCGATGCAGAGGACAAGGGTGAAGCCCTGGTCGAGGTGAACGACGAGGTGCGCGCCGGCCTCATCGAGGAAATGGAAACCGACCAGCTGGTGGCGATCACCGAAGGCCTGGACACGGATGACCTGGCCGACGTGCTGCACGACCTGCCCGGCGCCGTGATCCACGAACTGCTGTATTCCATGGACAAGCAGAACCGCCACCGGCTGGAAGCCGCCCTGTCCTACCCGGAAGACACCGCCGGCGGCCTGATGGACATGGACGTGGTGACGGTGCGCGCCAACGTCTCGCTCGACGTGGTACTGCGTTACCTGCGCCTGCGCGGCGAAATCCCGGACCTGACCGACAGCCTGATCGTGGTGGACCGTTTCGATCACTACCAGGGGCTGCTGCCGCTGGCTACGTTGCTGACCAGCGACCCGGATGCCAGCGTTGCCGAGGTGATGGACGCCGAGGTCGAGGCCATCCCTGCCAGCATGAAAGATGATGCAGTCGCGCGCCTGTTCGAGGACCGCGACCTGATATCCGCACCGGTGGTCGATGACGAAGGCAAGCTGCTGGGACGCATCACCATCGACGATGTCGTCGACGTGATCCGTGACGAGGCCGATCACTCGCTGATGAGCATGGCCGGCCTGGACGAGGAAAGCGATATTTTTGCGCCCGCCATTCTGAGCGCGCGCCGCCGCTCGGTCTGGCTGGGGGTCAACCTCGCCACCGCCTTTCTGGCTTCCTGGGTCATCGGCCTGTACGAAGGCACGCTGGAAAAGGTCGTGGCGCTGGCGGTGCTGATGCCCATTGTCGCCAGCATGGGCGGCATTGCCGGCAGCCAGACCCTGACCATCATGATCCGCGGGCTGGCCCTCGGCCAGGTGGGGCCAAGCAACTCCAGGCTACTGATGTACAAGGAAATACTGGTAAGCCTGATGAACAGCCTGATCTGGTCCATGGTGGTGGCGGTGATCGCCATGAGCTGGTTCCAGAGCACCCGGATCGGCCTGATCATCGGCGCGGCGCTGGCCATCAACCTGGTGTGTGCGGCGCTGGCCGGCTTCAGCATCCCGCTGGCCCTGAAACGGCTGGGCATCGACCCGGCACTGGCCGGCACCGTGCTGCTCACCACCATCACCGACGTGGTCGGTTTCATGGCCTTCCTCAGCCTGGGGACCTGGTACCTGCTATAGAACCGGCCCGGTGACCAGGGCCGTCAGGGCACCTCGTCGTCCCCCTGTTTCAGCAACGCTACCATCTGACTTTCCTGCACCGGGTACTGCAGCACCGCGTACAGCGGGAACAGGGCTGCCAGTTTCTCCACGTACTGGAACTCAGCGCGATGTACCATGACGATGGTACGCGCTGCCGGTGCGTACTTGCGCAGGCTGGCCAGCAGTACATCCAGGTTGCTGACGTTGACACCGGCATAATTGTTACTGTAGCCGTAGGAAAACTCGGCGACCAGGAAATCGGGTTGCTGTTTTTTCAGTTGCGCAATGGCCTTGCGCGCCGAATTGAATTTCAGTTCCCGGATGGCAAGACGCCGGTAGAGCGCACTGAAATTCGGGTGGGTGGGCGACTCGATCACGGAAAACAGCGTACGCTCAGTCATCGCTTTCAGGCACCCGCACCCCGAAGTTCATACCCACGGAAAGACGCACGGCGTCGCTGTTGTTCCTGGTCACCTCGTGCATCACCCGCGGCGAAAAGAAGACAAAACGGCCTGCGCGCGGTGTAATCCGCCGGCTGTCCCCGTCCTGCTGCAACAGCAGGTCCCCGGAATCCGGCGGCACCCGGACGTAGTACACACCCGAGACCAGTTCATCGTCCTCCTCGTGGCAATGCGGCAGGGTCACGTGCCCGGGCCCCATTTCGTTCATCCAGAAACCGGTCGCGAGCCCGGGTACCGGTCTGCCCAGGTACTGTTCTGCC
>DRQL01000068.1 GCA_011371465.1 Gammaproteobacteria bacterium
GACACCGCCATCTCGTTGATCGAGGTGGTCGCGGAAGCGATTTCATCCGCCTGGTGGGTACTGGCTTCGGTCAGGTGCTGCGCGGTTTCCTGCGTCTGCCTGGCCGCCGAAGATACCTGCCCGGAAGTCTCGTTGATGGTGGTAACCATGTCGCGCAGGGCGTCGATGGTGTAGTTCACCGAGTCAGCGATGGCGCCGGTGAAGTCCTCGGTAACCGTCGCGTAGGTCGTCAGGTCACCATCCGCCAGGTTGCCCATTTCATCCAGCAGTCGCAGGATAGCCTCCTGGTTGTTGGTGTTCTCCATTTCCGCCTGTTTACGCCGGCTCTCCTGGTCCCGGTACACCTGCATACCCAGCAGGAACAGGACCAGCAGACCGATACCGCCAAACATATAGGCCATTTCCGGCTGCACCGGCCGCAGGTCCGCTGCCAGTGAATAGCCGTTCTGCAGGCGCAGTGCGGCTGCAAACAGGTCATCCGATTTCGTGGATATACTTTGCGCCGCGGCCTGGATCTCCAGCAGATCGTCCGACAGGTCAAGCAGTTCTTCCACGTAGTCCGAGACGATGGTAAACAGCATGGATGTCTCGAACAACTTGGCCTGGACCTCCTCGTTCTTGATCATGGCAATCGTATCGTTGCCACGTACCATGCCTTCCAGCACCGACCCGTACTCTTCCACGTCCTCGGAAAAACGCTCGATGGCCAGCTCCACGTCAACACCGCTCAGGGCATGGTTGACGTTATTGGCAATGCGCTGACTCAGCATCAGCTGTCGTGTGGCAAGGTTGATCACGTCGCGGCTGGCCTTGCTGTCCAGGAGAATATCGACGATCTCTTCGTCGTAGGCCTGCAGTTTCGGCATCAGTTCATTGATGACCTTGCTGGCCTCGGCCACCACGGATACACCTTCCTTCCCGTCCAGCACGAAGTTGATACTTTCCCGGAAACCCGACCACGCCTCTTCCATCGCGGCCAGGTCATCCTCCACGCTCTCCCCGCTGGGCGGCAAACCGGTCGCCACGTTGCCGTTACGCTGGTGGTTCAGTATTTCGTCGAAGCGGTCACGGTAGTGGGTCAACTGGCTGAACGATCCTTCCACACCGGAAGATGCTTCCAGCGCGTATTTCGCAATCTGCTGGGAAAGCACCTGCTGCTCACTGGTGTAGCCTATGTATTCCTTGTCGTGGTTAGCCTCGATGCCCACGTACCAGAATACACCCACCATGGCACTAAACGATAACAGCAGGGCTGCTATCAGGTACATCGTCCTTTTGTGTGAACCCACTTTGACGCGGGACTGGTTCTCTGTACTCATGCTTCCTCTCCTGACCAAATCAGCTGATCTCTGTTCCCTGGTAATAACAACGTCTTTACAACCATCAATCTACTTTCCTATATCGCAGCCTTGAGAAACTGCGGTGCCTGTGCAAGCGCGTGCAGGCTGAACACGCCCCAGTGCTCGGCGCCCTTCCTGAAGCCGTGCAACATGTATTCTTTAATGCGTTCATCGTCGCCCGGCAGCTCGTCGCAACGCTGCTCGTCACGGAAATGGCGAAGCCCCAGAACAGCGTCCACCACCAGCCCCGAGTACACACCATTGTGGTCCACCACCAGGATGCGACTGCGCCGGCGCAGGGCTGCGGGACGATCGTAGAGGTAACCCTGCAGATCCATGATCGGCATCAGGTTACCGCGCACATTGGCTATGCCGCACACCCAGCTCTTGGTGCGGGGGACCTGCGAGAGACCTGGCGGGGTCAGTATTTCGGCGACTTCACCGAGTGGCGCAACCAGATGCAGCCTGCCCAGCCGGAAGCCGATCCCCAGCCATTCGTCATCGGTATGTTCCTGCTGTGGCAACCCATGCGCATGGTCCAGGCAAAGCTGCTCCAGGCGCGCCAGGTTTTCCAGCGGGGAAAGGGATGATGCTGACATGATCCGTATGCCTCAGGCTGTTTCCAGTATGGCGCTGATTTTTTCCATCAGCGTTTTCTCGGCAACCGGCTTGGAAAGAAAATCCTTCGCGCCCTGGCGCATGCCCCATACCCGGTCGGTCTCCTGGTCCTTGGTCGTCACGATGATCACCGGTATATCCGCTGTCTCCGCGCCCTTGGTCAACTGACGCGTGGCCTGGAAACCGTTCAGGCCCGGCATCACCACGTCCATCAGGATCAGGTCGGGCTTCAGCTCTTTGGCACGCTCGATGCCTTCGGTGCCGTTTTCAGCCGTTTCCACCTCGAACCCGTGCTTCTCCAGCATGCCCTTGAGCACGTGTGCCTCGGTGGGAGAATCATCTACGATCAGTATCTGTGCCATTGGTCTTCCCTCTTGGTTGATCACTGCTCCTCCGGGCGTTCGCGCTGGTCAGCGGCAGGCCCGGGAACAGGCTTCTATGTCTTTACGTGTTCGCGAATTGCTCCCAGCAGTTCGTCCCTGGTAAACGGTTTAGTCAGGTACTGGTCGGATCCCACGATGCGGCCGCGGGCACGATCGAACAGACCGTCCTTGCTGGATAGCATGACAACCGGTGTTCCCTTGAAAACCTGGTTGTTCTTGATAAGCGCGCAGGTCTGATAACCGTCGAGACGCGGCATCATGATGTCGACGAAGATGATGTCGGGTTTTTCATCGGCAATCTTGGCGAGCGCCTCAAAACCATCGGTGGCGGTAACCACCTCACACCCTTCCTTTTTCAACAGCGTTTCAGCGGTACGGCGAATGGTCTTGGAGTCATCGATGACCATAACCTTCATGCTGGAGACAGCCTGTTCCTCAGTCCCGCTGTCCGTGGCGGCACTCTCCTCGCCCGGAGCACCTGATTCTTCTGTTTCTGGCGGATCTACAATGGTTTGCATATGGCTCTTACCTGACCCAGTCTGAATTCCTGTGTTCGCGCCCGGTTCGCAACCCACCACCGCTGCTGCAGGTATGCGGCTGCCCCAAGCGCCCGATTTGCCGACAAATTTACGATATACTGGCGGCTACTGGCTTCTATCGTCCGCTGGGCAACAAACTTTACATCCATGAAATTGTTCACAAACTGACAAATTGGCTGAATCCGAAGCGCATCCATTGACTACCCGTATCGGCATCGTGATGGACCCGATCGACCGGATCAGGGTCTACAAGGACAGCAGTTTTGCCATGCTGCTGGCGGCCCAGGCGCGCGGCTGGCAGCTTTTTTACATGGAACAGGCTGACCTGTACCTGCAGGATAGCCGCAGCTTTGCTTCCATGCGCCCGTTGGTGGTACAGGATCAGGCACATGACTGGTTCCAGCTCGGCGCAGGCGAAGAACACCCCTTGTCCCACCTGGACGCGGTGCTGATGCGCAAAGACCCTCCAATGGATATGGAATACCTCTATACCACCTACCTGCTGGAACGCGCTGAAACCGAGGGCGTGCTGGTCGTCAATCGCCCCGCCGCGCTGCGCGACTGCAACGAGAAACTGTTCACCGCCTGGTTTCCGCAGTGCTGCGCGCCCAGCCTGGTCAGCCGCGACCCGGAACGGCTGCGTGCCTTCCTGCACCGGCACGGGGACATCATCCTCAAGCCGCTGGATGCCATGGGCGGCGCCTCCATCTTCCGTGTACGCGAGGACGATCCCAATACCAGCGTGATCCTCGAGACACTCACGGAACGGGGGCAGCGCAGCACCATGGCGCAGCAGTTCATCCCCGAAATCAGCCGGGGCGACAAACGCATCCTGATGGTGGACGGCGAACCGGTACCCTGGGCGCTGGCGCGGATCCCCGCCAGAGGTGAGACGCGCGGCAATCTGGCGGCGGGCGGCCGCGGCGAGGGCGTCGAACTCAGTGAGCGGGACCGCTGGATCTGCGCACAGACCGGGCCACAACTGCGCGAGCGCGGCCTGATGTTCGTCGGACTCGACGTGATCGGTGATTACCTGACCGAAATCAACGTCACCAGCCCGACCTGTATCCGCGAACTGGATCAGCAGTACGGCCTGGACATTGCCGGGCAACTGATGGAGCGCCTGGAAGCCCGACTCCAGTCCCGCCAGTGATACACCGCCTCGTCAGCCTCCTGATCCTCGGGCTGCTGTTGAGCGGCTGCGAACAGGCTGCGCCGAAGGTCTACCAGCAACAGCTTTTCGCCTTCGGCACCCTGGTCGAGATCACCCTCTACGGTGTCGGGGAAGACCAGGCCCGGCAGGCGGTACAGGCCGTCGATGCCATGTACCAGCAGCAACACCGCGACTGGCACGCGTGGCAGCACGGCCTGCTGACCGACCTGAACCAGGCCATCGCAGCCGGCAAAACCATCCGCACCGATCCCTCCATCATCCGGCTCATCCGGCTGGGGCAGGGCTTCGAACGCAGCAGCGGCGGCCTGTTCAACCCGGCTATCGGCCACCTGCTGAAACTGTGGGGTTTCCAGCAGGACACCCCGCCGCAGGGCCCGCCACCGCCGGCTGCTGAAATCCGGCACTGGCTGGACACCGCACCCGGCAGCCTCCAGGTACAGATCCACGGCCAGGAGGTCTCCAGCGAAAACCCGGCGGTGCGCCTTGATTTTGGCGGGTTTGCCAAGGGGTATGCCGTTGGCAAGGCGGTGGAACTGTTACGCTCGAGAGGCATCGACAACCTGATTGTAAACGCCGGTGGCGATCTGTGCGTACGGGGCCGGCACGGTGACCGGCCCTGGCGCGTGGGCATACGCCAGCCGGGCACGGGCGGCCTGCTGGCCAGCGTCGAAATGGAGAACAGTGGCTGTATCTTTACCTCGGGAAGCTATGAACGCTACTACGACTACGAGGGACGGCGTTACCACCACATCCTCGATCCCCGCAGCGGTTATCCTGCCACCGGAACCGTGTCGGTCACCGTCCTCACCGAAGACCCTACGCGGGCGGATGCAGCCGCCACCGCGCTGTTCGTGGCCGGCCCCGGGGAATGGCAGGCAGTCGCCAGCCGCATGGGAATACAGGATGTACTGTTGATCGACGACCACGACGTGGCGCAACTGACCGCGTCGTTCGCAACACGCGTACACTTCGAACAGCCACCGGCCGCCATCGAAATCGTTCAGCCGGCACCATAAAACGGTATAATTCCTGCATTGTAATCATGGATCATGTCTGGATGGATACCTTGAGCTCGACACTGGAACCACCACGGGAAGCACCCAGCACCGACCGGCTGGTGCTGATGCTGTTTCTCGCTACCGCTTTCCATGCCCTGGTGATTCTCGGCATCGGTTTCGATGCCTTTGACCTGCCTCCCGAACGGGATACGCCCACGCTCGATATCACGGTGGTAAACCCCACCAAATCGCCCCCGCCGGAAGACTACGATTACCTGGCGGAGTCCAGCCAGGACGGGGCGGGCAATACCGAGGAAAAGGTACGCCCCCGGGAACAGCTGATCGAACAGGCACCCCCGGTACAGCGCTCGGAGCGCAAACCAGCGGCCACGCAGATTCTCAGCAGCGACAACAGCCGGCAAAAGACCGCGCTGAAAACGGAACCGCAACCCGAGCAGGATTCCGAACAGACCGAAGCCGCGGAGCTGATCAACCGCAGCATGGAAATGCTGACCCTCAACCAGCAGATCAACCAGTCCCTGCAGGCATACTCCAGGACGAAAAACAGGAGCAAGTTCATCTCGTCCCGCACGCGGGAATTCAAATACGCCAGCTACATGCGCGACTGGGTGCAGAAGGTCGAGCGGGTCGGCGAACTCAACTACCCGGACAGCGCGCGCCGCCAGAACCTGTCCGGCAAGCTGATCGTCCAGGTGGCCCTGTACCCGGACGGCACAGTGCGGGAGATCACTATCCGCAAACCGTCCGGGCACAAGATCCTGGACGACGCGGCCGTGCGTATCGTCAAACTGGCGGCGCCGTTCGCGCCGTTCCCGGAGGACATCAAAAAGGAAACCGACGTCCTGTATATTACCCGAACCTGGGTTTTTACCAGCGGCAACCGCCTGCAGAGCCACTAGGGCCTGTTAACAGGTACCAGACAAGCACTGCCGCACTGAAACGCCTGCTTGTACACGGGCGCCTGCTACAGGATACTAGCCACATGAGCGGAGCCCAGTACCTGACCAACCAGTTCCTGATCGCCATGCCGGGCCTGGAAGATCCCAATTTTTTCCATTCGGTCACGTATATCTGCGAACACAACGACGAGGGGGCGCTCGGGCTGGTCATCAACCGTCCGCTGGACATGCAGCTGGGCGAGATCCTGCAACATATAAAAGTAGAACAGGCCACGCCGGAAACCCGACAGATCCAGGTCTACCTGGGTGGGCCGGTACAGCAGGACCGCGGCTTCGTCCTGCACGAACCACTGGGAGAGTGGGACGCCACCCTCAGGGTTACTGACCGTATTGGCATCACCTCTTCGATGGACATCCTGGAAGCCATTGCAGCACAACAGGGGCCGGAACGGCTGCTGGTCACGCTCGGTTATGCCGGCTGGGGCGCCGGTCAGCTGGAGCAGGAAATGGCGGACAATGCCTGGCTGAGCGGCCCGGCGCACCCCGACATCCTGTTTGACACCCCCGACGAGGAACGCTGGAAAGCCGCTGCCGCATCGCTCGGCGTCGACATGGACCTGCTGTCAGGAGAAGCCGGCCACGCCTGATGGCCGCCCCGTCAGCCGGCATGCAGAAGACCCTGCTCGGATTCGACTACGGCCGCAGACGGATCGGGGTAGCCGTCGGGCAACAGGTCACAGGCTCCGCCAGCGCACTGACCACCGTCAGTGCCCGCGACGGCCAACCGGACTGGCCCGCCATCACGCGCCTGATCGAGGAGTGGAAACCGGACGCGCTGGTGGTTGGAATCCCGTATCATATGGACGGCAGCGAACAGGACATGACCCGGGCGGCGCAACGCTTCTGCCGGCAACTGGAAGGCCGCTACCATTTGCCGGTGCACCCGGCGGACGAACGACTGAGTTCCTGGGTGGTGGAAACCGGCCTGGCGGCGTCCGCGAAAGCCGGACGGGCGATCGACCCGCTGTCCGCACAGGTGATCCTGCAGGACTGGTTACAACAGAAAGAACCCTGAACTTGAACAAACAACCATACGATATCACCGCTCTCATCGAACAGATGGCCACCGACCTGCGGCAGCAGCTGGATATCGATGAGCGGACGGCCATGGTCGGCATCCACACCGGCGGGGTCTGGGTAGCACAGGCTTTACACCGCCTGCTCGGTATCGAGGCCCCGCTCGGCGTACTGGATATCTCCTTTTACCGCGACGACTTTACCCGCATCGGCATGAACCCGCAGGTCAAACCTTCGCAGCTGCCCTTTGCACTGGATGACCGTCATATCATCCTGGTAGACGACGTGCTGCACACCGGCCGAACCATCCGCGCCGCCATGAACGAACTGTTCGACTACGGCCGTCCGGCCTCCATCCTGCTGGCCACACTGGTGGAACGCAGCGGCCGCGAACTGCCCATCGAGGCCAACGTAGTCGGCGTGACCATGGACCTGGGCCCCGGAGAACAGGTCAAGCTGACCGGCCCGGAACCCCTGTCGCTGGAGATCAGGTCCGGCGCATGAATACCGCCAATATCCAGATACGCGACGACGGACGCCTGCGCCATTTCCTCTCCACCGAGGGACTGACACGCGAACTGCTGACCGAAGTCCTGGATACCGCCGAGTCCTTTGCCGGGGTCACCGAACAGTCGGTGAAAAAGGTACCGCTGCTGCGCGGCAAGACCATCGTCAACCTGTTCTTTGAAGCCAGCACCCGCACCCGCACCACCTTCGAGCTGGCGGCCAAACGGCTGTCCGCCGACGTGCTCAACATCAACGTCACCGCATCTTCCGCGGTCAAGGGCGAGACCCTGCTGGATACCCTGCGCAACCTGCAGGCCATGCACGTCGACATGTTTATCGTGCGGCACACGGACAGCGGCACGGCACATTTCATCGCCCGGCACGTGCAACCCCACGTCAGTGTCATCAATGCCGGCGACGGGCGGCACGCCCACCCCACCCAGGCGATGCTGGACATGTTCACCATACGCCGCGAAAAAGGTGCGGATTTCGGCCGCCTGACGGTCGCCATCGTGGGTGACATCGCCCATTCGCGGGTAGCGCGCTCACAGATTCATGCACTCAACCTGCTGAACACCGGCGACGTACGCATCGTTGCACCCCGCACGCTGATCCCGTCGCACATCGAATCCCTGGGCGTGCGGGTCTTCCACGATCTGCGCGAAGGACTGCGCGACGCGGACGTGGTCATCATGCTGCGCCTGCAGCGCGAACGCATGCTGGGCGCCCTGCTGCCCGGTGAACACGAATATTTCCAGCTGTACGGCCTGACCGAAGAAAAACTGTCCATCGCCAAACCCGACGTCACCGTCATGCACCCGGGGCCGATCAACCGCGGCGTCGAGATGGACTCGAAGGTCGCGGACGGTCCCCGCTCGGTGATCCTGCAGCAGGTAACCTACGGCATCGCGGTACGCATGGCAGTCATGTCGATGGCCATGCAGGAAAACAGCACGGCGCAGGAAACCCATGCCTGACCCCCGCATACGCATATCCGGCGGACGCCTGATCGACCCGGCCAACCGCGTTGACGACCTGCTGGACGTCTGTATCGCGGACGGACGCATCGTTTCGGTAGGGGCTCCGCCGGACGGTTTCCGCGCAGACATCGAGCTGGACGCCAGCGGCCGGTACGTCATCCCCGGCCTGATCGACCTGAACGCGCGCCTGCGCGAACCGGGCGAGGAGTTCAAGGCGACTATCGACAGCGAGTGCCGGGCAGCCGCGGCCGGCGGTATCACCACCCTGTGCTGCCCGCCGGATACCGACCCGGTCATCGACACGCCAGCGGTGATCGAACTGATCCGCCACCGCGCCCGACAGACCGGCGCGGCGCGCGTCGTCGCCCTCGGCGCACTGACGCGCGGCCTGGATGGCGAACGCCTGAGCGAGATGGCCGCCCTGCAACGCGCGGGTTGTGTCGGCGTCAGCAATGCACTCAAACCCCTGGCGTCCACCTATATCGAACGACGCGCATTCGAGTATGCCGCCACCTTCGGCCTGACGGTTTTCCTGCACGCTGCGGATACCGATCTGTCCGCCAACGGCTGCATGCACGAAGGGCACCTGTCCACCCGTCTCGGTCTGCCCGGCATACCGGAGGCCGCGGAAACCGTGGCCGTTGCCCGCGACCTGGCCCTGATCCAGCAGACCGGCGTGCGCGCCCACTTCTGCCGCCTGACCACCCAGCGCGCCGTGCGCATGGTGGCCCGCGCACGTTTTGATGACGTGCCCGTCAGCGCGGATGTCGCCATGCCCAACCTCTACCTGAGCGAACTGGATACCATCGACTTCGGCGCCGACTACCACTTCATTCCCCCGCTGCGCACCCAGGAAGACCGCGACGGCCTGCTGGAAGGCCTGCACAGTGGTGCATTGTCCGCCCTGTGTTCGGACCACCAGCCCCATGAAGCCGACGCCAAGCTGGCGCCCTTCCCGGCCACCGAGCCCGGCGCCTCGGGCCTCGATTCCCTGCTGTCGCTGACCCTCAAGCTGGTCGAGGAAAACCACCTGCTACTGCCCGACGCCATCGCGCGGGTCACCAGCGGCCCGGCCGCCATTCTCAATATTCCGTACGGGGAACTGGGGGTCGGTCGCGCAGCCGATATCTGCATCCTCGACCCCGCAGCAACCTGGCGCCTGGATGAAAACAGCATGCTCAGCCAGGGCAAGAACACGCCGTTCCGCGGCTGGGAAATGCCCGGCCGGGTGTGCTACACCCTGCGCGACGGACGCGTTATTTTCAGCCGTGACGATTCATGAGTGAGCCGACCCGGCGCGGCAGCATCGCCCTGGAGGACGCGCCAGTACTCTCGCACCAGTCCCTTGCCGGCGAACAGTACCTGTTGCGCGTGCAGGCGCCCGAGTGCGCCGCACTGGCCCGTCCCGGCCAGTTTGCCCACCTGGGCTGTGACCCGCTGCTGGCTATGCGCAGGCCGATTTCCATCCTGAATGTCGATCCGCTACAGGGCTGGGTGGATTTTCTCTACAAGGTGGTTGGACGCGGTACGGCGTTGCTGGCACAACGCAGGACGGGGGAAAGTCTCAGCCTGCTGGGCCCGATCGGCCAGCCGTTCACAGCGGACCCGGCGCGGCCGCGCCGCCTGCTGCTGGGCGGCGGTGTCGGCATGCCACCGATGATTTTTCTGGCCAGCCAGCTCCGGCAGGAGCGCCACGACCAGACGCTGGTGCTGCTGGCATCGGAAGTCCCGTTTCCGTTCCGGCAGCAGCCTTCGCAGATCATGGTCCCGGGCATCCCGGAAGGGGTTATCGCCACCATGCCGCTGCTCGAAGATCTGGGCATCCCGGCCCGGCTGGCCAGCCTGCAGGGCTATCCCGGCTGCTTCGAAGGCTACATTACCGGACTGGCCGGCCACTGGCTGGAGACACTGGATAGCGGGCAACGCCAGGAAGTGGAAATCTTTGCCTGCGGCCCGCGCCCCATGCTGGCGGCGGTCGCGGCACTGGCAAGGCAGTATGACCTGCCCTGCCAGGTATCACTGGAGGAATTCATGGCCTGCGCGGTCGGCGGTTGTGCAGGCTGTGTGGTGGAAGTGCAGACCCCGCAGGGGCCCGCCATGCGCCGGGTCTGCGTGGATGGTCCGGTGTTTGACGCTCACGCAGTGTTCAGCGCCTGAGCCGGATCATTCCACCAGCGTTACCCCTTCCAGCGCATTGGTGGCATCCAGGTCACTGTCCTTGAGCTTGATCATCAGGCGCACTTCGTTGGCCGAATCCGCGTAGTGAATCGCGTCATCCTGGGTAATCTCCCCTTCACGGTACAGCTCGTACAGGGCCTGGTCGAAGGTCTTCATGCCCTGCTGGTTGGAACGCTTCATCAGTTCCTTGAGCTTGTGCACCTCACCCTTGCGAATCATGTCCGCAGCCAGCGGCGTGTTGATCAGCACTTCGACCGCTACCCGGCGCCCCTTGCCGTCCGGCGTGGGAATCAGCTGCTGGGCCAGAATGGCCTTCAGGTTCAGCGATAAATCCATTAGCAACTGGTCGCGGCGATCCTCCGGGAAGAAGTTGATGATCCGGTCCATGGCCTGGTTGGCGTTGTTGGCGTGCAGGGTCGCCAGGCACAGATGGCCGGTTTCCGCGAACACGATGGCGTGGTCCATGGTTTCGCGGGTACGAATCTCACCGATCAGAATCACGTCCGGCGCCTGGCGCAGAGTGTTCTTGAGCGCGGTACCGAAAGAATCGGTATCGATCCCGACTTCGCGCTGGGTGACGATGCAGCCGGCGTGCTGGTGGACGTACTCGATGGGGTCCTCGATGGTAATGATGTGCCCGGTGCTGTTGTGGTTCCGGTAACCGATCATGGAGGCCAGCGAAGTGGACTTGCCGGTGCCGGTGGCGCCGACGAAAATGATCAGGCCGCGCTTGGTCATGGCCAGGTTCTTGATGATCGGCGGCAGGGTCAGGTCTTCGATGGTCGGGATCTTGGTCTCGATACGACGCAGCACCATGCCGCAGTGATTGCGCTGGTAAAACGCACTGACACGAAAACGCCCGACACCGGACGAACTGATGGCAAAGTTGCACTCGTGGTTTTTGTCGAATTCCTTGCGCTGCTCGGCATTCATCACACCCAGCACCACTTCGCGGGCCTGCTCCGGTGTCAGTGTCGACTGCGAAACCGGCTTGATACGGCCGTTCACTTTCATGCTGGGCGGCATGCCCGCCGTGATGAACAGGTCCGAACCCTGTTTATGGACCAGAAGTTTCAGTAGAGAATTAAAATCCATCGTGTATCCCGGTTATAAACGGTTTATCGGAACTGCTCTTTGTTCATGGCCTTGGACCTGGCGTCGAGGCGATTGATGAGACCACGCTGCACCAGTTCCTGCAGGTTCTGGTCGAGGGTCTGCATGCCACTCGCCTGACCGGTCTGGATGGCGGAGTACATCTGCGCCACCTTGTCTTCGCGAATCAGGTTACGGATGGCCGGGGTACCGACCATGATTTCGTGGGCCGCGATCCGGCCGCCGCCGGTTTTCTTCAACAGGGTCTGCGCAATAACCGCCCGCAGTGATTCCGATAACATGGAACGCACCATGTCTTTTTCCGCCGCGGGGAACACGTCGATAATACGGTCGATGGTCTTGGCCGCGGAACTGGTATGCAGGGTGCCGAAAACCAGGTGACCGGTTTCGGCCGCCGTCAGTGCCAGCCGTATGGTCTCCAGGTCGCGCAGCTCGCCGACCAGGATGATGTCCGGGTCTTCACGCAGGGCCGAGCGCAGGGCTTCATTGAAACCGTGCGTGTCGCGGTGCACCTCGCGCTGGTTGACCAGGCACTTTTTGCTTTCGTGTACGAATTCGATCGGGTCCTCGATGGTCAGGATGTGTTCGAAGCGTTCGTTGTTGACGTGATCGACCATCGCCGCCAGTGTGGTGGACTTGCCGGAGCCGGTCGGGCCGGTCACCAGCACAATGCCGCGCGGCTGGTCGGCAATATCCTTGAAGATGGCCGGACAACCCAGTTCTTCCAGCGTCAGGATGGTCGAGGGAATGGTTCGGAAAACGCCGCCCGCACCCCGGTTATGGTTGAAAGCGTTGACACGGAAGCGCGCCAGGTTGGGAATCTCGAACGAGAAGTCCGTCTCCAGAAACTCTTCGAAATCCTTGCGCTGCTTGTCGTTCATGATGTCGTAGATCAGGCTGTGGACGGTTTTGTGGTCCAGGGCCGGTACGTTGATGCGGCGAATGTCACCGTCGACACGAATCATGGGAGGCAGACCTGCAGAAACATGCAGATCGGATGCATTGTTTTTGACACTGAAGGCGAGTAACTCGGCAATATCCATGTGCTTTTCCTTTGCTGGTTCTGGGGATCCTTATCGTCAGCCGGTCACAGAACTTGACCTCTCCCGCCGCTGAGCCCGGCCAGTATAGCCGTCGCCCCCGGCTACGGGAAAAGGCAGGAATTTTACGCTTGTATCAGGCATTTATGATCCTGTATTGTCTGCGCCATGAAAACCGCACGACTCGCATTTATCGGCGCCGGCAACATGGCGCGCAGTCTGATCGGCGGCCTGATCGCCGATGGCTGGGACCCGGCCGGCATTGCCGTGGCGGATCCCGACAACGAACAGCTGGCCGCTATCCAGCGCAGCTTCCAGGTACACACGAACACAGACAACCAGCGCGTGGCGGAAACCGCCGACGTGCTGGTGCTCGCGGTAAAGCCCCAGGTTATTCAGGAAGTTGCCAGAGACCTGGGCGACACGGTGCAGCAACATGCCCCGCTGGTGATCTCCATTGCCGCCGGCATCCGCAGTACCGACCTGCAGCGCTGGCTGGGTGGCCGTTGTGCCCTGGTGCGCTGCATGCCCAACACCCCGGCACTGGTACAGAGCGGCGCTACCGCCCTGTACCCCAATGCACAGGTGTCCGACGACCAGAAGGACCTGGCGGAAACCATCCTGCGCGCCGTGGGACTGGCGCTGTGGGTCGAGGACGAAGACCTGATGGATGCCGTCACCGCGCTGTCGGGCAGCGGACCTGCCTATTTTTTCCTGCTCATCGAAGCGCTGCAGGAAGGCGGGACCGCGCTGGGCCTGGATGAGAAAACCGCGCGGCTGCTGGCCCTGCAAACCGCCTTCGGCGCGGCTAAAATGGCGCTGGAAAGCAGCGAGGACGCGTCCGTGCTGCGCCGGCGCGTCACCTCGCCGGGCGGCACCACGGAAAAAGCACTCGCCGTACTGGAAGCGGGCGGCATAAAAACGTTGTTTCATGATGCCCTGGCCGCCGCGCGGGACCGCTCCCGGGAACTGGCAGAGCAACTCGGAGAACCATGATGGGCAGCAACTACGTCACCAATCCCATCGAGTTCCTGATCAACACCCTGATCGGCCTCTATATCCTGACCGTCATGCTGCGCTTTATCCTGGCCACGGTACGCGCGGATTTCTACAACCCGGTCAGCCAGTTCCTGGTAAAGGTCACCAATCCACCCCTGCTGCCACTGCGCCGCCTCATCCCCCCGATCGGCAAGGTCGACACCAGCTCGCTGGTGCTGATGCTGGTCTTGCAGATGGCTTCATTCGGCCTGATCGCACTGCTGCGCGGCGGGCACATCTCCGTGTTGTCGCTGTTCATACTGTCGATCGCCGAGCTGCTGGGGCTGGCGCTGAATGTGTTCCTGTTCGCTATTTTTATCCAGGTCATCATCAGCTGGGTCAACCCGGGCACCTACAACCCGGTGATTTCACTCCTGTACAGCATTACCGAACCGGTGTTGCGGCCCTGCCGGCGCCTGATCCCACCCATATCAGGCATGGACCTGTCCCCGCTGGTGGCCCTGATCGCCATCCAGCTGGCCAAAATGCTGGTGTTACCGCCACTTTTCCAGCTGGCCCAGTGAGCTGCCGCGCATGCCGCGAGCCTGGTATAACTGGCAGGGCGACGTGCTGGTCCTGAACCTGCGCGTCCAACCCGGCGCCAGCCGCAACGAAATCTGCGAGCCGGTCGGTGAACAACTGAAAATCCGCCTCACCAGCCCGCCGGTCGACGGCAAGGCCAACCAACAGCTGCTGGCCTTCCTGGCAAAACAGTGCGGCGTGGCAAAAACCCGTGTCAAACTGCTGTCAGGCGGTAGTTCGCGCAACAAGCGGGTTGGCATCGACGGCCCGGTAAAACTCCCTGCGGGCGTGACCTTGCCGCAACCCTGAGCACCTGCCCGCCCCCGGACCGCCCCGGCCCGCCCCGGATACCTGCTAACTGTCTAAAAAACGGACTAAAGATCGTCTCCCCGTGGCCGCTAGGATGGTCGGACGCACCTAAAGCGTAAAACCGTCTGTGGCTGACGGCAATGAACAATAACCTCGGGAACATGTTGCATGCAGCAGGATCAACTCGACCAGCGCCTGAACGCCTACACCGCCTGGCGTGAAAAACTGATTCAGACCATCCAGAACTTCCAGGGCTGGCTCGAGGACAACGAGCTGGCGTCCGGCGAACAGGAATTCAGGATATTCGAAACCATAGAGGCACTGCGCAAGGACCGCCTCACCGTGGCCTTTGTGGCGGAATTTTCCCGCGGCAAGACCGAACTCATCAACGCGTTGTTCTTTGCTCACTACGGCCAGCGCCTGTTGCCCTCCGAAGCCGGGCGCACGACCATGTGTCCGACCGAGCTGTTTCACGACCCGGACTATGCCGAGGCCTATATCCGCCTGCTGCCCATCGAAACCCGGCTGCGCGACGAGAGCATCGCCGACCTGAAACAGGACCCCATCCAGTGGACCCAGATCCAGCTCAATGTCGACGACCCGGAGCAGGTATCCGAAGCCCTGCACGAGGTCATCAGGACGCGCCAGATCGGGCTGGCCAAAGCAAGGGAACTGGGCCTGTACGACGAAAGCAGCGACCCGTATTTCCGCGCCCACGGCAAACCACCGGAACAGGTGGAAATCCCCCACTGGCGCCATGCCATGATCAGCTTCCCGCACGAGTTGCTCAAAAAAGGACTGGTGGTGCTGGATACGCCGGGACTCAACGCCATGGGCAATGAACCCGAACTGACCCTGAACATGCTGCCTTCCGCCCAGGCGGTCATGTTCCTGCTGGGCGCCGATACCGGCGTCACCCACAGCGACATGGAGATGTGGGAGCATCACGTACGCAGCGTGCGCGACCAGTCCGGGCGCAACCTGGTGGTGGTGCTGAACAAGATCGATACCCTGTGGGACGAGCTCAAGGACTCCTCCAGCATCAACGCCAGCATCAAGGCACAGCGTCTGGCCAGCGCCGAACAGTTGCAGGTTGACCCGGACCGGGTCTTCCCGATTTCCGCGCAAAAAGGCCTGCTCGGTAAAATTCGCAACGATACACAACTGCTGAACAAAAGCCGTCTGCCGGAACTGGAAAAATTCCTGGCGGAAACCGTGCTGCCGGCCAAACAGGAAATCGTGCGCGGCAACCTGGTTGCGCAGATCGGCGGCCTGGTCGACGACAACCTGCAACGGCTCGAGGAACAACGCAACACCATGACCCGGCAGCTCACCGAGTTACGCTCCCTGCGTGGCAAGAATGCCGATGTCATCATGCACCTGATGGCCAAATCGCGCGAGGAGCAGGCCGCCTACCTGCGCAACGTGGAGAGCTTCCAGAACAGCCGTCGTCTGCTGCAGAACCAGGCGCGCAGCATGCTGGAGTCACTCAGTATGGATACCCTGGACCGGCTCATCAACAAGACCCGCGACAGCATGACCAACAGCTGGACCACGGCCGGCATGAAGCGCGGCATGGAGACCTTCTTTGACGGCGCACGCGACGCCATGGAGCAGGTCAGCAGTCACGCGGAACAGACCCGCATGCTGATACGCGCCACCTACAAGAAATTCCACGAAGAGCACGGTCTGCCGCAGATCACACCGAAACAGTACTCGGTGTCGCGGTTTTCCACCGAGCTGGAACGCCTCTACCACGAGGCGGAAACCTTCCGGCGCAGCCCGGTAACCGCCATGACCGAACAGTCCCACGTCATCAAGAAATTCTTTATCTCGCTGGTCAGCCACACGCGCAGCCTGTTCTTCAAGGCCAACCAGGACGCCAACATCTGGCTCAAGGAGGTCATGAACCCGCTGGTGCGGCAAATCAAGGAACACAAGGCCACCATGGAGAAACGGCTGGAAACGCTGCGCCGTATCAGCGAGTCACGTGACACCCTGGAAACCCGCATCCGGGAACTGGATGCCGGCCTGCGGGCCACCAAGAAACAGATCGACGTCCTGCAACAGATGCGCCACGCCATCCATACACCTCTGCCCGGCACGACCCGTGTTACGGATACAGAGGTGGAAAAAGCCGAAGTCATGGTATAAATTCAGGGCAGGATGCAGAAATGCACAGGCGGGGACGGGTCTGCCCTCCCCGCTTTTTTATTTTGCCCGCAGCACGCTCCGCTTTGGTCTATAGTTCAGGTGGAGACCTGCATTTTTCGGCAAGGAGAAACCGGCTATGTACAAGAAAAACCTGTTGCCATTCCTGTTCAGTATCCTGGTTGCCATGACGGGCGCAGCCTGGGCGGAAAACTCACAGGATTTCGGTGACTATGTAGTCCATTTCAACGCCCTCAACACCAACCACCTGCCGCCTACCGTCACCCGTGAATACGGCATCAAGCGCAGCAAGAACCGCGGCATGATCAACATCGCGATACTGCGCAAGGTACTGGGCACCACCGGCCAACCGGTGCAGGCCGATGTCAGTGCATCCGCCACCAACCTGACCGGTCAGAAACGCGATATCAAGCTGCGTGAAGTACGCGAGGCCACGGCCATTTACTACATAGGCACTTTCCCCATCACCCACGAAGAGACGCTGCGTTTTACCGTACAGGTAAAACCGGAAGGTGGTGTTGAGGCCCACGAAGTGAAATTCACGCACCAGTTCTTTACGGAATAAGCCGGAACAGGGAATACAGGCCGAACAGGATCACCAGCAATCCGGCCAACTGCCGGGTGCGTGCTTCACGCACCCGGGCAGACAGCCAGCCGGCAGCCACCCCCATCGCCAGCAGGTTGGGCAGGGTCCCCAGGCCGAAACTGAACAGCAACGCCGCCCCCTGTAACGGACTGCCCGTGGATACCGACCACACCAGTACGCTGTAGACCAGCCCACAGGGCAGCCAGCCCCATACCAGGCCCAGCAGAAACGCCTGTCCGGGCGATCTCACCGGCAGAAAACGCCGCCCCAGCGGTTCCAGCCCGGCCCACACCCGGCCGCCGATGCGCTCCACCTGCGCCAGCCCCTGCCACCAGCCGCCCAGGTACAGGCCCAGTGCCACCATGAACAGGGCGGCGATCACCTGTAACCCCAGCTGCAGCTGGTGCACGCCGCTCCAGTGCGCAGCCAGCCAGCCGACCCCGCCCAGCAAGGCACCGGCCAGCGTATAGCTGCTGATCCTGGCCAGGTTGTAGGCCAGCAGGTACTTCCAGCGCGCGGCACCATGACGCTGTGACTCCGGCAACCCCATGGAAAGCGCGGCGACAATGCCGCCACACATGCCGACACAATGAACCCCGCCCAGCAGGCCGACCAGGAACGCGGACAGCAGGGAAACGTCAGTCAGCATGCGCGACCGGTTCGACCAGCCAGCCGCGGAAACGCCGCAGCAGCAACAGTCCGGGGATGGCGACCAGCGCACAGAACACGAAAAAACCGAACCAGCCGAAGCTCTCCGCCATATAGCCGGTGGGCGCGGCCACGATAACGCGCGGAATGCCCATCAGGCTGCTCAGCAACGCGTACTGGGTGGCGGTGAACTTCCGGTTGGTGATGCTGGCCATAAACGCCACAAAGGCCGCTGTACCCATGCCGCCACTGAGATTCTCGAAAGCGATCACCGCCGCCAGCAG
The DNA here is from genome assembly GCA_011371465.1 of Gammaproteobacteria bacterium. Taxonomy (GTDB): domain Bacteria; phylum Pseudomonadota; class Gammaproteobacteria; order DSM-19610; family DSM-19610; genus Thiogranum. The sequence continues at coordinate 18,427 of DRQL01000068.1, forward strand.
GGGCAGGCTGTAGCCTACGTCCGCCAGCACGGCGAAACCGGCCGTGGACAGGGCCTGCAGGATGCCGAATCCCCACAGCGCCCGGTAGATCCCCAGGCGAAGAATCAGAACACCACCCAGGAAACCGCCGATGATGGTTGCCCAGAAACCGAACAGCTTCACCACCGCGCCGATTTCCGTCATGCTGAAACCGATATCGAGATAGAATGGCGTGGTCATGTTGCTGGCCATGGTATCGCCGACCTTGTAGAGCAGGATGAACAGCAGCACCAGCAGCGCGTGATGGCGGCGGAAATAGTCGGTGAATGGCTGGATCACCGCTTCACGCAGGGTGGTCGGCGTACCTTCCGCAACTTCCGGTTCGGGGGCGAACAGGGTGGTCAGGATACCGGCCAGCATGCCCACCGCCATGATCTGGTAGACGGCGCTGAAGGGCATGAAATCCGCCATGATCAGGCCACCCCCGGAGGCCAGCAACATGCCGACGCGATACCCGTTCACGTACAGAGAAGCGCCCAGGCCCAGCTCGCGGTCCGACAGGGCCTCGCGCCGGTAGGCATCGATCACGATATCCTGGCTGGAGGAAAAAAAGGTCACCAGCCAGGCCACCACCGCGACGATAAGCGGGCTCTGCGCCGGGTGTGTCCAGCCCAGCCCGGCGATGGACACCATGAGCGATGCCTGGATGAGCAGCAGCCAGCCACGTCGCCGCCCCAGCAAAGGCAGGCTGAAGCGATCCAGTAACGGCGCCCACAGGAACTTCAGCGTATAGGGCAGCCCCACCAGGGCAAACAGACCGATGGTCCCCAGGTCGACCCCCTCGCGGGTCATCCACGCCTGCAGCACGGAACCGGTGAGCAGCAACGGCAAGCCCGAGGAAAAACCCATCAACAGGGCCACCAGCATGCGCCCTGAAAAAACCGTCCGGGCCAGGCTAGTCATAGCGAATAGTCATAATCCATGATCAGCGGCGCATGATCGGAGAAACGTTTCGCTCGGTAGATCCGCGCGGCCTGCACCCGCTTGCCCATGCCGGGCGTCACCACCTGGTAATCGATGCGCCAGCCCACGTTTTTCTCCCAGGCCCGGCCCCGGTTGGACCACCAGGTGTATTGATCGGGGCGCTGGTCAACCGCCCGAAACGCGTCGATATAACCGGCCGGCCCGAACAACTCGTCCATCCAGCTGCGTTCCTCGGGCAGAAAACCGGAATTCTTCTGGTTGCCACGCCAGTTTTTCAGATCGATCTGCCGATGCGCGATATTCCAGTCACCACAGATGATGTACTCACGGCGCCGGCGCCGGAGTTTGCGCAGGTAGGGCATAAAGCGGTCCATCATGGCGAATTTCTTCTGCTGGCGTTCCTCGCTGGAGGATCCCGAATGCAGGTACAGCGAGATC
>DRQL01000069.1 GCA_011371465.1 Gammaproteobacteria bacterium
ACACCTGCTTCCCCTGTTGCTGACGCTCGGCCTGCTGTTTACGGCTGTACGGGCAGACTCTATTGAAACCATCCAGCTGCAGCACCGCCCTGCCGCAGACATCATTCCCGTCATCAAACCCATGCTCGACAGCACGGACTCGGTAAGCGGCCAGGGTTTCCGGCTATTCGTGCGCACCACACCGGACCGGTTTGCCCAGGTCAAACAGATGGTCCGCAAGCTGGACGTGGCCGCAAAGCTGCTGCAGATATCGGTCTTCCAGGGCAATGACCGCGACCTGCGCGCGCTGTCGATGGAAGGCAGCGCCCGCTACCAGGATCGCAACAGCGATATCCGCATCGGCAGCAGCGGCGAAAAATCGCGCGGTGCCGACGTCCACCTGAGCACGCGCGGCGGCAGCGCTACCAGCCATACCCTCAGCACGCGCGGACGCCTGTCGGATAACCCGATCCATACACTGCGCGTCACCGAGGGCACCCAGGGCTACATCGAAACCGGCGAGTCCATCCCCTACTTTTCGGTCGGTGGCGGCTGGTTTCGTGGACGCCGCGCTTACATCGACGGCGGCATCGAGTACAAGGACGTGACCACCGGTTTCTACGTGTTACCCAGGGTCAACGGCGACCAGGTCATCCTGGATGTCAGCCCCTTCAAGCAGTCACAGAGCAAGACGCGCGGCGGCGACATCAACACCCAGAGCGCCAGCACACAGATCACCGGCAAACTCGGGCAATGGCTGGCAATTGGCGGCACCACCGAACAGGTACAGCGTTCGGACAGCAGCATCGGCAGCCGCCATTCGACGCAGAGCAGGAACAACGAAAGCATCTGGATCAAGGCGGAGCTGGTACACCAGGAAAAACGCTGATTAACTCGTCCTGCCGGCGTATGCCGGTAAACAGGGCAATCAACCACAGACAAGGAGCAAATATGTTCGGGTTCCAGGAATTTGTACTACTGATACTGGTGCTGGCCGTCGTGCTGGTCATCATGGGCGTGAAATCCGTCCCGCAGGGCAGTGAATTCACCATCGAGCGTTTCGGTCGCTACACCCGGACACTGCGTCCCGGCCTCAACCTGATCGTACCGGTGATCGACCGCATCGGCGCCAAACTCAACATGATGGAACGCGTCATGGACGTGCCTTCCCAGGAAGTTATCACCCGGGACAACGCCATGGTGACCGTGGATGGCGTGGTGTTTTTCCAGGTACTGGATGCCGCCAAGGCCGCCTACGAGGTCAACCAGCTGGAGCTGGCCATTCTCAACCTGACCATGACCAACATCCGTACCGTCATGGGCTCCATGGACCTCGACGAACTGCTGTCCCAGCGCGACACCATCAACGCCCAGCTGCTGCACGTGGTGGACGATGCCACCACACCGTGGGGTGTGAAGGTCACCCGTATCGAGATCAAGGACATCACCCCGCCGCGCGACCTGGTCGACGCCATGGCCCGGCAGATGAAAGCCGAGCGTGAAAAGCGCGCCAACATCCTGGAAGCGGAAGGCTTCCGGCAGGCGGAGATCCTCAAGGCCGAAGGCGAGAAACAGGCCGCCATCCTGGACGCCGAAGGCAACCGCCAGGCGGCCTTCCTGGATGCCGAGGCCCGCGAGCGCCAGGCCGAAGCCGAGGCAAAGGCCACCGACATGGTCTCCAAGGCCATCGGCAACGGTGACATCAATGCCATCAACTATTTCGTCGCCACCAAATATGTCGACGCGCTGCAGGCCATCGCCACCTCGCCCAATGAAAAACTGGTACTGATGCCACTCGAGGCATCCAGTGTCATCGGCGCCATCGGCGGCATCACCGAGCTGGCCAAAAACGCCCTGGACAAACAGAAGGGGTCGGCTGCGTAATGGAAACCCTCGGACACTGGCACTGGTGGATACTCGCCGCCGCACTGATCATCCTGGAAGTATTTGCGCCGGGCGCCTTTTTCCTCTGGCTGGGGATCGCCGCGGTTGCCGTGGGCGGCGTGGTGTATCTCTACCCGGCGATGGAGTGGGAATACCAGTTGCTGTTGTTCTCGGTGCTGTCGGTGATCAGCATCGTCATCTGGCGAAGATATTTCCGCACCTCGCCCGCGGATACCGACCAGCCAAACCTGAACCGGCGCGGCGAACAGTACGTCGGCCGCGTATTCACGCTGAAAGAACCTGTGGTTGACGGTATCGGCAAGATCCGTGTCGATGATTCGACCTGGAAGGTGCGTGGCGAGGACTGCCCGGCGGGTACGCAGGTGGAAGTCACCGGCGTTGACGGCACGATCCTGGAAGTCATCTGCAAGAACTGATCCGGGACGGGATTCCCCCGTTTGCTACTGCAGCAGCAGCTGCTGCAATAACACCAGGTCCTGGATGTTGATCTTGCCGTCCGGCGCGCCGGACGGGTACAGGTCACCGTGGGCAAGGTGGGTTTCCGTTGCCGTCCGCAGACCCAGCGCGATCTGCGTTCCAACCAGCAGGTCACCGGCATTGAGATTGCCATCGGCCGTTACATCACCATCGCCAAGATTCGCTGTCAGCGGAATCGGGTCTACCGCATCCAGCAGACCATCGCCATCGGTGTCGTTCGACAAGGGGTTAAGATCCTGTCCGGGCGTATACTGGCTGCTGTCGCCATCGAACGCCACTTCCTCGAAATCACTCAGTCCATCGCCGTCACTGTCCGCCAGCAGGGGACTGGTGCCGATGATTCGAAGAAATCGTCCAGCCCGTCATTGTCATCGTCCGCGTCGCAGGCATTTCCCGCGCCGTCGTTATCGGTGTCGGTCTGCACGGGATTGGCGGCCGCGGTACAGTTATCGTCGTTATCCAGCACGCTGTCCTCGTCACGGTCGATACCGATCCGGGCACCACTGCCCGGCGGCACCGCCAGGTAGGTCAGCGGCTGCCCCGCTACAGCCGCCACGGCTTTCAGGGCTGCACTGGTCAGCGCAGCCTCACCTGCCCGGTCACTGCTGAATACCCCGCCATTCAGGTACCAGCCGCGCGACTCGCCGTTCAGTATGCCTTTCACCACCAGGTCAGCATCACCCACCGAGGCGCGCGCAATCAGCAGGTCGATCCGGGAGTTCACCATGGCACTGTTGGTATCCGTCAGCGTAATCTGCTGCCCTACCACCGGCTTCAGGCTGGAATCAAAGGCAAACAGGAACTGCTCCACCTGCCTGCGTTCCGAATCACCACCGGGGAAAGAAAATGCGCTGGCATTCAGGAAACGCAGCAGGCTGTCGGTACTGCCATCGTGCAGAAAACCGAAACCACGGACCTGGTCGCCCTTGTGGGCGTTATCACCGGCATTGAAAAACGGCACCGCAGGCATACCGAACATACCGACATTTGCGTACATATTACGCAGCTGGGGAATCTTGAGGTGCTGTGGCTCCAGCTCGAAGCTGCCCTTGCCATCGGTACCGAAGAACCCCGATGCCGGGTCCAGCACATGGCAGCCGTTGCAGTGGGCAATGCCGTCCGAAAGCCGGGCGGGGTCCATGTAGAAGGCCCGGCCGCCGGCCTGCATCGGGGTCAGCGAGTCATCGATATTCCGGATCGGGTTGGGTGGCAGCACCACCTGCAGGATGAAATCCGCAAATGCCTGCATTTCCGGGTCACTGCCCGGTGTGGCGCGCCCCAGCAGGCCTTCGAAGGCGACGCCAAAGGCCTTGAACGCCGCCACTTCGTTGTACACCCCACTGTCCGGTTGCGCGTTGGGGCTGCCATCCCGGTTGACGCGATCACCACGCCAGTGCATCGACCCGTGACCATTCATGCCGCGCAGCGTCTGCGTGGTCATGGGTCCTTTCATGGGGTGAAAATCCTTGTAGACAGTCGGCGGGTTCGGGCTTTGAAAAATGAAATCCAGCGGGTTGCCCTGGATCGACCCGGTCGGGTCCCCCAGGTCCCAGGCCAGGCTGTCGAGATCACCATCCACGTGACAGCTTGCACAGGCCGCCTCGCCGTTACTCGACGTCATGTTCGCGTCGTACAGGAAACGGCGGCCGGTCGTCACCGCAGGTGGTTCGGGGTTGGCCAGCTGGATGTGGGTACTTTCCTGCCTGAGCGTTGTATCTACAATGGAAATACCGTTATCGAAACGCGTAGTCACATACAGCCGGCCGCGCGACTCGTCGAGCAACAGACCGGAAGGACCGCCACCGCTGATGGTGATGTGATCATTGCTGCTGGGTACGAAGCTGTTGTTTTCCAGCTTCGCGACATCGAACACGCCTACCTTGTCGGAGCCCTTGGCAGCCAGGTAGAGGGTCTTGCCATTGCCGGATATCACCAGCTGGCGCGGCAGGGCCAGGCTGTTCTGCGCGACACCGGCCGGAGCCGGCGACACACTGTAGTCGATATGCTTGTTCAGGTGTCTCGGGGTCGCTGATACCAGGCCCGGATCGACAATGGTGATCCGGGTTTCGTGCAGGTGACCAATGACGGAACTGATCGAAGCCTGGGCCGCCGTGCGCGTGCCTTCGAACCGCACCTCGTTGACCGCTTCCGTGTTGGCCACAAACAGCTTGCCCGTGGCCGGACTGACGGCCATGTTGTACAGCACGGTGCCCACGCCCGATACCGACGCGGTTTCCACCGGCGGGTTGGCGTTAGCGTTGATCGCGAACACATCCCTGTCAGGCAGGTTGAAACGCACCAGGCCATCCCAGTTACGATTGAGTTCGTCCTTCCAGTTGACCCCGTTGAACTTCACGATCAACCCGACTTCCGGTTGCAGTTTGTTGTCCGCGTCGACGTTGGGTGCCGGCAGGCCGCCGGGGGCTGTCGCACCATCCACGGTACAGGGTGCCGCCGCTGCACCGCCATCGCAGACGGCCTCGCCGTGCACCGTCGTGGTCCGGTTGCCGGAGTGGAAAACGCCGGCATACACCGTGGAACCATCCGGCGATACCGCCAGCGGTCGCGGCGTATCGCCGAACAGGGCAAGAACGGTAAGCGGATTGCCGCCCGGTCCCGCACCGGGTGCCGCCGCGTCGAATACCCACACATCGGCTCTGCCGATACCCGGTGTAGTCAGTTCACCGGGGTTGGCGGGATCTGTATACGGGCTGTTCTGCCCACGGTGCGCCGCCGTAATGAAGGCGCGGTTGCCACCCGGCCCCGCAAACACGATATCGCGCGGCTCGTCACCAACCAGCAGCGTTCGTATCACGCGTGGCGGTAGCGCGGCCACATCGACAATACTGACCGAGTCCGACAGGTGGTTCACCACCCAGACCTCACTGTTGTTGCGCACCGCCACGGCCACCGGCTCCAGGCCGACCGGCACCGAGGCGCTGAGCGTGAGACCACCCGCACCGATGGTAAAGATTTCAAGCCGGTTGTCGGGGGTATTGACGGCAAACAGGCGATTGCCGTCCGGCGACATCGCCAGCGGGCGCACCTGGCCGGATTCGAAGGCAACGAATGAAGCGGCGCCCGCCCATGTGCTGAGCAGGGCCAGCACAACTGCCGCACACAGTGCGCTTTTCGATCGAAAGGAACCCATGTCTCCTCCCTCCCCGTAGCGCTGAACCAAAATCCTGCGCACACGGCTGCTGTTGTTGTTCTGGTATTTTTATCTGTATCAAGGCGATACAGGCGTACGGCCATTCTGCCATGCAGAAGCAGCAGACGCGACTTTGGTCACCCGTAGACTGGTTAGGGACTGCAGCCGCTTCCGTGCTACACTCTCACGTCAGCGTTAGGCTATTGAAACCATTATGAAAACACTGGAACAACTCCTCGAAGAACGCATTCTCGTCCTGGACGGCGCCATGGGCACCATGATCCAGCGCTACAAGCTGGAAGAGGCCGACTACCGGGGCGAGCGCTTTGCCGACTGGCCCAGCGAGCTCAAGGGCAACAACGACCTGCTGTCGCTGACCCAGCCGCAGATCATCAGTGACATCCACAAGGCCTACCTCGAGGTTGGCGCGGACATCATCGAGACCAATACCTTTAACTCCACCACCGTGTCGATGGCCGACTACGGGATGGAGGAGCTGGTCTACGAAATCAACCTGGAATCCGCCCGGCTGGCACGCGCGGCAGCCGATGCCTTTTCCACCGACGACAAACCGCGTTTCGTGGCCGGCGTGCTCGGCCCCACCAGCCGCACCTGTTCGCTCAGCCCCGACGTCAATGACCCGGGATTTCGCAACATCACCTTCGATGAGCTGAAAGAAACCTATTACGACGCCACCAAAGCCCTGATCGAAGGCGGCGCCGACATCATCCTGATCGAAACCATCTTCGACACCCTGAATGCCAAGGCCGCCGCGTTTGCGGTAAAGACCTACTTTGAAGATATCGGCAAGGACTACCCGGTGATGATCTCCGGCACCATCACCGATGCTTCCGGCCGCACCCTGTCCGGGCAGACCGCCGAGGCGTTCTTCAATTCCATGCGTCACGTAAACCCGATTTCCATCGGTTTCAACTGCGCGCTGGGCGCCAAACAGCTGCGCCAGTACGTGGAAGAACTGGCCGGCACCGCCGACTGCTACGTCAACGCCCACCCCAACGCCGGCCTGCCCAACGAGTTTGGCGAGTACGATGAGTCGCCGGAAGAAATGGCCAAGGAACTCGGCGAATGGGCCGGGAGCGGTTTCCTGAACATCATCGGCGGTTGCTGCGGCACTACGCCGCCGCACATCAAGGCCATTGCCGAGGCGGTGTCGAAGTTCCCGCCACGCAAGAAAATCGAACACGACTTCGTGCTGCGCCTGTCCGGCCTTGAACCCTGCAACATCCACGATGACTCGCTGTTCGTCAACGTCGGTGAACGCACCAACGTCACCGGTTCGGCCAAATTCAAACGCCTGATCCTGGAAGAACAGTACGATGAAGCCCTGGATGTGGCCCGCGACCAGGTCGAGAACGGCGCGCAGATCATCGATATCAACATGGACGAAGGCATGCTCGATGGCGAAAAGGCCATGGTCACCTTCCTCAACCTGATCGCCAGCGAACCGGATATCTCGCGCGTGCCGATCATGGTCGACTCTTCCAAGTGGCCCATCATCGAAGCCGGCCTGAAATGCATCCAGGGCAAGGGCGTCGTCAACTCCATCAGCATGAAGGAAGGCGAAGCAGCGTTCATTAAACACGCGAAGCTGTGCCGCAAGTACGGCGCCGCCATAATCGTCATGGCCTTTGACGAAGTCGGCCAGGCCGACACCCGCGAGCGCAAGGTCGAGATCTGCACCCGCGCCTACCAACTCCTCACCGAGCAGGTCGGCTTCCCGCCGGAAGACATCATCTTCG
>DRQL01000070.1 GCA_011371465.1 Gammaproteobacteria bacterium
CAGCCAGTTCAGTCCGGAATTCCGTTTCATTCATCTGCAGCAGCTGTTCCGCCCGCTCGCTGCTGGCTGACCAGACAATGGAGCAACGGCCATCGATCAGCGGCAGGAAGGCCAGCGGACCGGTCGGCAGGAATCGCTGCCAGGCCGTTTCTTCGTGCGGCCGCTCGGTGCTGACCACCGCGACCAGCGCCTGCTGGCCATACTCCGATATGCGTACCTGGATGCCGGCATGGTCGCGCACCTTTGAGTTCTTGCCATCCGCACCCACCAGCAGTCCGGCCTGCAGGGTACGCCCGTCTTCCAGTTCAACCTGTTGCCCGTCCTGCTGCTGATGGAATGCCGTCACGGTGACCGGGCAGAAATGCTGAACCGTGGGCAGGTCCGCAAGCACACCCAGCAAGGCCTGCTCGATCACCCGGGATTCCAGGATATGGCCAAGGTAAGGCTCACCGAGGTCGGCGCTGGAAAAGTGGATATCGCCGTTGCCACCGGCATCCCAGACATGCATGGCACGAAATGGCCCCGCCTTCGGCAACATCGCCGGCCAGGCACCGACCCGCTCGAACAGCCTTTGTGATTCACGGGTAATGGCGTACACACGCAGGTCGACACGGTCCTCCGGCCAGTTGCTGTCCACCGGCCTGGCCTCGAGCACAGCCACGCTGAATCCGTCCACACCGAGCGCCGCAGCCAGCGAAAGCCCGACCAGCCCGCCACCGACAATCACTGTGTCGAACTCGTTATTCGTCATCACTGCTGTTCCTTTAATCTGCCGATAATACGGCTGAAACGTAAGCGGCAGGCACGTTTTGAACCAGGTCGGGCAAACCGGCCATGGAACCGGTATCGCCCGATCAAGACCCGCAAAACCTGCCATCCCTGGCCGCTCGACTGCCGCATCCCTGCGGCAGACGGTCTTGATCGGGCGATACCGGTTCCATGGCCTCACCTGCAAGCTCGCTACCAAAGCTAACGGGGCAGCGGTGATTTGTCATCATTTCGCACCTTCCTGCGTGTGCATTCGCGGTCAGGAGACCGCTCCTACGACAGGTCCAGGCCGCATGCCAGGCGCGGCAGGCGACCGGCACGACCCATGGTCAGGCGCCCGAACCAGCGTTTCGCCGGCGGGCAGATATCGAGCGCCAGCATGCCGGCATCCCGTATCCAGGTAACCGGCGGTAAGGTCTGGCCGAACAGCCGCACCATGCTGTCTGTAAAGAAGGCCACCCGCTGCTGGTCGGCCTGCCGCCAGTCCGCATAGCGCTCCAGCACCGAACTGCCTCCGATATCGCGGCCGTTGCGCCGTGCATCCAGAATCACTTCCGCCAGCGTGGCCACGTCGCGCAGGCCGAGATTGAAACCCTGGCCGGCCACCGGGTGCAGGGTGTGGATGGCATTGCCGATCAGCGCCATGCGCGGGCGTACGGATTCCCGGGCGCGCAGCAGAAACAGGGGGTAGGCCTGGCGTTTGCCGACTTTCAGGAAACGGCCCAGGCGATACCCGAAACGCGTCTGCAGGCGCGCCAGGAATTCCGCATCGTCCAGCGCCATCAGTGCTTCACTCTGTTCCGAACGAACGGTCCATACCAGGGCACTGCGCTGCTCGGTCATGGGCAGCAGTGCCATCGGACCGGTATCCGTGAAACGTTCATAGGCCACGTTCGCGTGTGGCCGATCTGTGGTCACATTGGCAATGACCGCGGTCTGGCCGTAGTCGCGCTGCGTGGTCTCGATACCCAGCTGCGTGCGAATCGAGGACTGTGCACCGTCTGCCGCCACCAGCAGCTTCGCGGTGCAGTGTACCGGGTTGTTGTCCACGAGCAGGTCCGCCTCTACCTCTGCTTCCCCGACCTGGAAATCAATCAGCTCTGCCGGCGCCAGGACTTCTACCCCCTCCAGTTCGTCAATCCGGTCCAGCAGGGCCTTGCCCAGCACGCGCGCCGTAGCCACATAGCCCAGCGCGGGAACACCCTCCTCTTCCCGGCGCAGGCGGGTAAACCCGAAGTGACCACGGTCGGATACATGAATGGTATGAATAGGACACACCCGGTCCTGTAGCGTGGGCCATAACCCGAGACCGGAGAAGATCCGTTGCGAACCCTGCGCAAGTGCGATACTGCGCTCGTCGTAGCCAGGCGGCAGGTCCGTACGCAGCGGGCTGGCTTCAACCATGCAGACGCGCACCCCCGCCTGTCCCAGGGCGCAGGCCAGGCTGGCGCTTACCAGGCCACCACCGACAATCAGGACGTCCACTTCAGTTTTCATCATACATTCGTCCCTGAACCATCCGGGAACCTCTGACTGTGACCGCCAATCAGCGCATTCGCGCCGGAGGACGGCGCTCCTGCGGGTTAGCGCGTGATGTTCAGGGTAGCTCGGCCAGTTTCTTCAGGTCGATGGCCTTTGCATAGTCGAGCATCTCATCGCGACTCACACGGTTGCCGTCCACGCTCACCAGGAAGCGGTTCTTGACCACCATCTGCACATTGCCCGACTGGTTGGACGGGGTGTATTTCACAATGGCTTTCTGACGACCAATGCGCTCCATTTTGGCACCGTCCGCGTTGGCGAACATCGGGTTGGAAAACATCATCATGACACCCTGCAGCATGGGTGAATCGGTCACGATCCTGATGGTGATGCGGCTGCTGTCTTTCGAATATTTACGCTCAGCCGTCACCCCACCACCGAACA
>DRQL01000071.1 GCA_011371465.1 Gammaproteobacteria bacterium
CAATAGGAAGAAATTCCGTAGCAATACTCGCACCAGCGAACGTACGTGCCCCTATGGATGCCGAGCTACTGGTCAATACACCAATATCCTGTACAACATCAGAGAAGGTAGCCGTTACATTGCCGCCATTCAATACCAGCTTTATCGCTTTCGTAATTGCGGAACGACCATCCGGGTCCACAAACCGATAAGGATTATTATTGGCATACGCATATCGATTGAAACTATGCAGATTACCGTCTTGAAACCCTATCGGATCAATAGCCATAAACCGCCCGACTACGGGGTCATAATAACGCGCCCCGTAATAACTCAAACCGGTTGCCGTATCTTGCGGTTTGCCGGTGTACCACATTCGGTTATCGCCCGCCTTCGCGTCCTTGACAACGCGATCCCCAAACGGGCGATAACGTTCGCTCCACAACCCATTCCCGTATTCATCCGTAGCCGCCAACGGGGAACCAAGGGGGTCGTTGTGATAATAAGTGACCAGTTCGATAGCGTGAACCGGCATCGCACCCAAAACGACACCTGTCAGTAGCAGCGTCGATATCATGCTTTTAAGGTAGTTTTTCATAATGCTATCCTTGTTCATGCGCCACTTAGTTCAATAAAAGGTTAATAATCGGAATCATCACAACCGCGATGTTCAGATTCGGATCTGTACCGGCCGCCACTTCGTCACCGTCGCTTACCTCCCTCTGGATGCCATCTGCAGAATGGAAAAGAAACAGGCGATCGGTGATGACCGGTTGTGTCGGCGGGCGCTGTATCCAGCGTGGTAAAAGATCGCGCGCTAAGGGCTGATCAGTGTCTGGCCACCAAGATAGGGCTGCAACACGTCCGGCACCCGGATCGAGCCATCCGCCTGCTGACCGTTTTCCATCACCGCAACCAGCGTGCGCCCGACCGCCAGACCCGAACCATTGACGGTGTGCACCAGCTCCGGCTTGCCGGTGTTCGGGTTTCGGTAACGGGCCTGCATGCGCCGTGCCTGAAAATCACCGAAGTGACTGCAGGAGGAAATTTCCCGGTAGGCCTGCTGGCCCGGCAGCCAGACTTCCAGGTCGTAGGTTTTGGTGGCGGAAAAGCCGAGATCCCCGGTGCACAGGTTCACCACGCGGTACGGCAGCTCCAGGCGTTGCAGGATGGTTTCCGCATGGCCGGTCAGTTCTTCCAGCGCCTGCTCACCGTCCTGCGCCGCCACGATCTGCACCATTTCCACTTTTTCGAACTGGTGCTGGCGGATCAGGCCACGGGTGTCCTTGCCGTAGGAGCCGGCCTCGGAGCGGAAACAGGGGGTGTGTGCGGTCAGCCGCAACGGCAGTTGATCCGCATCCAGGATCACCTCGCGCACCAGGTTGGTGAGTGGTACTTCAGCAGTGGGAATCAGGTACAGCGGATCCTCGCCGCGGGTGGCGAACAGGTCTTCCTCGAACTTGGGCAACTGGCCGGTGCCGCGCAGGCTGTCGGCATTGACCAGGTAGGGAACATAACATTCCTCGTAGCCGTGCTCCTGGGTATGCGTCTCCAGCATGAACCGGGTCAGCGCACGGTGCAGGCGCGCGAGCGGCCCGCGCAGCACTGCGAAACGGGAACCGGACAACTTCGCCGCCGACTGGAAATCCATGCCACCCAGGCCTTCGCCCAGGTCAACGTGGTCCTTTACCTCGAAGTCAAACGCGGCAGGCTCTCCCCAGCGGCGCACTTCTTCGTTCTGTGTTTCGTCCGTGCCGTCAGGCACTGACTCATGGGGGATATTGGGAATCCCCATGAGGATATCGTTGAGCCGGTGCTGTACCGACTCGAGTTCCTGACGGGCGCTGTCCAGTTGTTCACCCAGGCCGGTCACCTGGTCGAGCAGGGGCTGGATATCCTCGCCCGCCGCCTTGGCCTTGCCGATCGATTTCGAACGGCTGTTGCGTTCCGCCTGCAACTTTTCCGTGCGCACCTGGATGTCCTTGCGCTGTGTTTCCAGTTGTTCGATCTTTTCGACATCGAGCGTGAAGCCGCGTCGCTTCAGTTGAGCCGCGGTTTCGGTGAGCTGGTTGCGAATGAGTTTTGGGTCTAGCATGGCATTCTTCTATTCAGGTTCTGGCAACTCGTCATTCCGGCGAAGGCCGGAATGACGCTAAAGGATTCGTTCAGAGGTTCCTTAACGGTTCATTTCCGCCTGCCAGCGCACGATATGGCCGGCATCCACCAGGTCGGATACGTGTTCCAGGATGGCATCGACTTTTTCCGGCAGATCGAAAAACTCGACCGTTACCGGCAGGTCCAGCGACAGGTCGACCAGCGAGGCCGTGTGCACCACGCCGCTGCCGCCAAAACCGCTCATGGCGCGGAACACGGATACGCCACGCACTTTTTCCTGGTCGTGTAGCCGCTTCAGCAAAGGTTCCAGCGTCCGGTCGGCTTCGGTCAGGTAGACACGTACAAAGGTCACTGTTTCCCAGTTCATAATTGCCTCGCCAGCATAACGCCCAGGGTGGCTGCGCCAATGCACAGCAACACGCTGAGCAGTACATTCAGTACGGCCCTGCCTATCTGTCCCGCCTCTATCAGGTTCAGTGTCTCTATCGAGAAGGTGGAAAAGGTAGTGAAGGCCCCCAGCAAACCCACCAGCACAAACGCCCGCATGGTTGCACCTGCCGGAACGCGCTCCAGCAGCCAGATATACAGGAATCCCATCAGCAGGCTGCCAAGCACATTGACCGCCAGCGTGCCGTACGGGAATGCCCTCCCCGCCAACAGGTAAACGCCGCTGGACATCCAGTAGCGCAACAGTGCACCGGCGGCACCACCACCGGCTATGGCCAGGACCTGGTTCATCGGACGCTAATGGTACCGGAAGCCCGCGGGGTGCGCATTCATTTGTCGTGGCCCGCGGCCTGTTCATCCAGCGCGCGCAGGTGCGCCAGCTTTTCCCGGATGCGGATTTCCAGGCCACGTTCCACCGGCTGGTAGTAGCTGGTGCCCTGCATGCCTTCCGGGAAATAGCTTTCCCCCGCTGCATAGGCTTCGGGTTCGTCGTGTGCGTAGCGGTAGGCCTGGCCGTAGCCCAGTTCTTTCATCAGACGCGTCGGCGCGTTCCTCAGGTGTACCGGCACCTCCTCGGAACCCCGTGAGCGGACATCCTTCAGTGCCGCCTTGTACGCCATATACACCGCGTTGCTCTTGGGCGCACAGGCCAGGTAGATCACTGCCTGCGCAAGCGCCAGTTCCCCTTCCGGGCTGCCCAGCCGCTCCTGGGTGTCCCAGGCATTCAGCGCCAGGGTCAGTGCACGGGGATCAGCATTGCCGATATCCTCGGACGCCATGCGCACCACGCGACGGGCGACATACAACGGGTCGCAACCACCGTCCAGCATGCGCACCAGCCAGTACAGCGCCGCATCCGGGGCCGAACCGCGCACTGATTTGTGCAGCGCGGATATCTGGTCATAGAAGGCTTCACCGCCCTTGTCGAACTGGCGCACGCCGCCGCTGATCACCTCGGCGATGATGGCTTCATCGATCGGCTCGCCCTCGCCCACCAGGTCGGTAGCGATCTCCAGCAGGGTCAGCGCCCGGCGCGCATCCCCGTCCGCGGCCTGCGCAAACTGCTGCAACCCGGCCCGGTCAATGCGGGTGGCAAATGCCGCCAGTCCGCGCTCGGCGTCCTGCAACGCCTGCTCCAGCACCCGCACCAGGCTGTCTTCATCGAGGCGCTTCAGTACATAGGTGCGCGCCCGCGACAACAGCGCATTGTTGAGTTCAAAGGAAGGATTCTCGGTAGTGGCGCCCACGAACAGCAGCGTGCCGTCCTCGACGTAAGGCAGGAAAGCGTCCTGCTGGGCCTTGTTGAAACGGTGCACCTCGTCGACAAACAGCAGGGTCTGCCTGCCCTCCACCTGTTGCCGCTGTTGGGCAACTTCCACGGCCTTGCGCACATCCTTTACCCCGGCCAGTACCGCGGACAGGGCCACGAACTCGGCGCCGGAACGCTCCGCCAGCAAATGCGCCAGCGTGGTCTTGCCACTGCCCGGCGGCCCCCAGAACACCATGGAATGCAGCTGGCCGGTCTCCACCGCCTGGCGCAGTGGTTTGGCGGGACCCAGCAGGTGCGACTGGCCGACAAACTCGTCGAGGGTGCGCGGCCGCATGCGATCGGCCAGCGGCCTGAAACGCTGCGCCGGACCGGCTCCGTTCACGGGGTATCGCCGATGATGTCCGTACCGGCGGGAAGTTCCAGCCGGAACAGACCGGGATCCAGCTTGCGGTTGCGCTGCACCGCGGAAAACACGATGCGCGTCTGGTTGCCGAAACTGTCACTGACTTCGATCACCGATAACTGGTTCGCGGCAAACGCCAGCCGCACCTGCTCTACCGCCGAGTCGCTCTGGCGCGGACTCAGGCTGTACCAGCGGCGACCGTCGTTACGCTCCAGTTCGCTCCATTGCACGACTTCCGCCAGCGGGCGCAGTCCGCTCAGCAACATCGCCGGTGTACTGCTGAGCGCGTCATCGACCGGTTTCACCGTGGCCTGCTCCAGGTCTTCGTCCCAGGTCCACAGCCGTTTGCCGTCCGCGACGATCAGTTGCCGGTACGGAGTCCGGTAATCCCAGCGGAAACGGCCCGGCTTCTGGATCCACACCTTGCCTTTGGAATGCTGAACCTGTTCACCGTTACTGTCGACTACGCTCTGTTCAAAATCCGCCTGGAAGGTCTGCAGGTCAGCAAAGTACGTTTCCAGCCGGTCGGCAGCGCCGGCCCCACCTGCAGCCGCCAGCAGCAGGATCGTCACACACAGGGGGATGAAGCGATGTCTGGTACACGGCCTGGTCATGGTGCTCACAACTCCGGCGGCGGTGGCGCCAGCACTTCCCGGTTGCCGTTGGACTGCTGCGGTCCGACGATACCGGCCGACTCCATCTGTTCGATCATGCGCGCGGCACGGTTGTAACCGATCTTCAGGCGCCGCTGCACGCCGGAGATGGAGGCGCGGCGGGTCTCGGTGACGATACGTACCGCATCATCGTACAGCGCGTCACCCTCGGCATCGTCGCCGCCCGACTGACCGCCGCTGCCGGGCAGGAAGTCCGTGGTAGTCTGCAGGATATCCTCGATGTAATCGGGCTCACCGCGTCCCTTGAGATGCGCGACCACCCGGTGCACCTCGGCGTCATCCACAAAGGCACCATGTACCCGCACCGGGATCCCGGTGCCCGGTGGCAGGTACAGCATGTCGCCGTGACCCAGCAGCTGTTCCGCGCCGGCCTGGTCCAGGATGGTCCTGGAATCGATCTTGGAAGACACCTGGAAGGCGATACGCGTCGGGATATTGGCCTTGATCAGGCCGGTCAGCACATCGACCGACGGACGCTGGGTCGCCAGGATCAGGTGCACGCCCGCGGCACGCGCTTTCTGCGCCAGGCGCGCAATCAGTTCCTCGACCTTCTTGCCGACCACCATCATCATGTCGGCCAGCTCGTCGATGATGATGACGATCATGGGCAGGGGCTGCAGCGTGGGTACTTCCGGGTTTTCTTCCAGCGCCTCTTCCGGGTTGAACATCGGGTCCGGTATCGGCTCGCCCTTGTCGATCGCCTCGCGCACCTTGCGGTTGTAACCGGCCAGGTTGCGCACGCCCAGCGCCGACATCAGCCGGTAGCGTCGTTCCATTTCGCCGACACACCAGCGCAGCGCGTTGGCCGCTTCCTTCATGTCGGTCACGACCGGCGTGAGCAGGTGCGGGATGCCTTCGTAGACCGACAGCTCCAGCATCTTGGGATCGATCATGATCATGCGCACGTCGCTGGGCAACGTCTTGTACAGCAGACTCAGCACCATCGCGTTCACGGCCACGGACTTGCCGGAACCGGTGGTGCCCGCCACCAGCAGGTGCGGCATTTTCGCCAGGTCCACCACGGTGGGATGACCGCCGATATCCTTGCCCAGCGCCAGCGTCAGGGGGGAGCCGGACTCGTCGTACTCCGCCGATTTCAGGATTTCGCTGAGCACCACGATCTCCCGGTGCTCGTTGGGGATCTCCAGGCCCACCACCGACTTGCCCGGGATCTGGTCGACCACGCGCACACTGATGGCGGACAGGCCGCGCGCCAGGTCCTTGGCGAGGTTACTGATCTGGTTCACCTTGACGCCCGGCCCGGGGTGCAGCTCGAAACGCGTGATCACCGGTCCCGGCTGAACCGCGACTACCTCGACCTCGATACCGAAGTCCAGCAGCTTCATCTCCACCAGTCGCGACAACGCTTCGAGCGCCTCTTCCGAATAACCTTCCTGGTGGGCATAGGCGGCATCCAGCAGCGACAGCGGCGGCAGTTCGGTATTGGGCGGCGCATCGAACATCTGCACCTGGCGTTCGCGCTCGACCCGCTCGCTGGTCTCGACCTGTTTGACCACCGGCTCGATGCGCGGCGGCTTGCGTTTGTGAATGCGGTGCTTTTCCTGCTTCGCGGCAACGGACTCTTCGCGCTGCCGCCGCGCGCGGTACGCTGCAAAGCGAACCCGCCAGGATTGCATACGCTGGTTCAGCCACGCCAGCGCCTGCAGGGTCAACCTGCCGGTGGTATCCATTACCTGCAGCCAGGACAGGCCGGTAAACAGGGTCACGCCGGTCAGGAACAGGGCCAGCAGGAACAGCGTGGCACCCAGCGGGTTGAACAGGCCGGCCAGGTTGTCGCCCACCAGTTTACCCACCACGCCACCGGCATCCAGCGGCAGCGTACCCGGTGCGATCACGAAATGCAGGGTCGCCAGTCCGCAGCCCGAAGCCACGGTCAGCAGAAAACCCGCCCAGCGAATCGACAGCACATTGACGTCGATGCCGCCGCTGGGGCTACGGCCACGGAACACCAGCCAGCCGCTGAAACCGACCATGAGGGGAAACAGGTACGCCAGGTAACCGAACAGGTAGAGAAATACATCTGCAAACCAGGCCCCGACCAGGCCGCCGAAATTGCGGATGGAATGTGCGGGCCCGTGGTACGACCAGCCGGGATCCGACGGGTTGTAGCTCATCAGGGACAACAGCAGGTAGACCGCCAGCGCGGAGAGGATAAACAGCATACCTTCCCGCAGCCCTTTGCTGACGTGCGGGTGGATAGCCGGGGCTTCCGTCTTTGCCTTTTTGCGACGCGCTTGTGCCAAGATGAGAAAATTCAGTAGGTAGTTGTTTTAAGGTACTAAAAGTTAGGGTATTTTACTTTGATTCAACAAGCGATAGCAAGGCGGGGTGGCACACCTTGCCGGCTGCGACGTTAAGTCCATGCCGGAGCTCGGGATTCCGCTCCAGCCCGCCGTTCGCCAAGTCTAGCAGGTATGGGGTCAACGCTGCAGACAAGGCCTGCGACGCGGAACGCGGCACCGCGCCCGGCATATTGGTGACCGCCAGGTGCACCACGCCATCGACGACATAGGTCGGTGCGCGGTAATCGGTGGGGCGCGTGGTTTCGATACAGCCGCCCTGGTCCACGGAGATATCGACCACCACACTGCCGGCCTGCATGTCACGGACGTGCGCGGCCGTCACCACGTGCGGCGCCCGCGCACCGGGGATCAGTACCGCGCCCACCACCAGGTCGGCCTCGACCACCGCCGGGGTAATGCTGTCCGGGTAGGGATACAGCGCGGTCACGTTGTCACCCAGCGCGCGCATGGCCTCCAGCCGGTCACGCTTGCGATCGAACACCGTCACCTCGGCACCCATTGCCGCCGCCAGCCGCGCAGCGCTGCCACCCGCCACCCCGGCGCCAATCACGGTCACCCGTCCTCTGGCCGCGCCCGGCAACCCGCCCAGCAACAGCCCCTTGCCGCCCTGTGGCTGGTGCAGCAGGTGCGTACCCAGCTGCACCGACAGGCGGCCCGCCACATCACTCATGGGCGCCAGCAACGGCAGGCCACCGGCCGCATCCTGCACGGTTTCAAAGGCCACCGCGGTAAGCCCGATATCGCACAGCGCCTGCAGCAGCGGCAGGTTGGCCGCCAGGTGCAGGTAACTGAACAGGATGTGCCCGGCGCGCAGGTGCCGGAGATCACCCTCAATGGGTTCCTTGACCTTGACGATCAGTTCGGCACGCCCGTACAGGGCCGCTGCATCCGCCAGGATCTCCGCACCGGCGGCCCGGTAGGCCGCATCGGTGTAACCGGACTCCAGCCCGGCGCCGGCTTCGACAAAGACCGGATGGCCGGCTGCCACCAGCTCCGAGCAGGCCGCGGGAATCAGGCCCGTACGGCCTTCCAGTGGTTTGATTTCACGCGGCACGCCGATGCGCATTGCAACTCCTTTACCCGTCCCGGGACATTCCGTACCATAGCCCGCCAGTTACGCGGGCGCCATTCACAGCCTCCCTGCCAGTGCCCGGCAAGACCGCCACAGATTTTGTATGGAGTGATTATACATGAGCGATACCCGACACTGCCGCCTGTTGATCCTGGGTTCAGGCCCGGCCGGTTACACCGCGGCCATCTATGCCGCGCGCGCCAACCTGGACCCGGTGCTGGTGACCGGACTGGAACAGGGCGGCCAGCTCACCACCACCACCGACGTGGAAAACTGGCCGGCCGGCGCCGAAGGTCTGCAGGGCCCGGCCCTCATGGAGGACATGCGCAAGCACGCGGAACGTTTCCATACCGAGATCATTTTCGACCATATCAATAAAGTGGATCTCAACCAGCGCCCGATGTGGCTGCACGGCGACAGCGGCGCCTATACCTGCGACGCGCTGATCATCGCTACCGGCGCCTCCGCGCAATACCTCGGTCTGCCGTCCGAAGAAGCCTTCAAGGGCCGTGGCGTTTCCGCCTGCGCGACCTGTGACGGTTTTTTCTACCGGGAAAAACCGGTCGCCGTCATCGGCGGCGGCAACACAGCCGTCGAGGAAGCCCTGTACCTTGCCAACATCACCTCGCACGTCACCCTGGTGCACCGGCGTGATGCCCTGCGCGCCGAGAAAATCCTGCAGGACCGGCTGTTCGAGCGCGAAAAAGAAGGCAAGGTCACCATAGAGTGGGACCATGTGCTGGACGAAGTGCTGGGCGACGACAGCGGCGTGACCGGCATGCGCATCCGCAACGTGAAAGACGATTCCACCAAAGACGTCCAGCTCGACGGCATCTTCATTGCCATTGGCCATAAACCCAATACCGACCTGTTCGAGGGGCAGCTGAAAATGCACAAGGGCGGCTATATCCATGTGCGCAGCGGGGTCGACGGTGACGCCACGGCGTGCAGCATTCCCGGCGTGTTCGCCGCCGGCGATGTCGCCGACCACGTCTACCGGCAGGCCGTCACCTCGGCCGGGTCCGGCTGCATGGCCGCGCTGGACGCCGAACGCTACCTGGATGCCCTGGCACAGGAAAACAGCACGGCCTGACCGCGAAAACAGACCCTGCCCCGACCTGGCCGCTAGTCGGACTGCGACTTCACAATGTGCTCGTAGACAAAGCCGTGCAGCGTTAACACGTCCTGCTGATCCTCGATGGCAAACTCCAGCCCGTGGTAATAGCTCACGTCCTGCGTCGCACCCGGCGTATGATCGGCGTGTACGTTACGCAGGAATGCCGGGATGGACAGCATCTTCTCGGCCCCTGCAAATTTCAGCACGCTGGTCAGCAGCACCTTGTCGTCCACTTCGCCCAGCTGTTCCGTGGCCACCAGCATGGCGCCCGTGGTGCTGATGTCGACGATGGTTGCGGAGTGCGGCTTTTCAGACTGAAAATCCGGATTATCGTTTTTCAGGGAAGCAAACAGCTTCACGGGCACGCGCTGCGCCTTGCGCACCACAATCTGCTCCATCTCCTCCGGAAATGACAGGTGCAGGTAGGGATAGGGCCGCGCGCAACTGCGCAGCACCGTACTGGTAAATCCCACGATGCGGTTGCCCATCATCATGCGCACCACAAAGGGCTGGCCTTCGCGGATGAGCATCACCTTGTCGTGGCTGCGTGGTGTGGTCACCAGCAGGCTGGCCCCCGGCAGGTAGCCGATGATCTTGCCGTGCAGGCGCCGACTGTCTTCCCCGTCGCGCGGCTGCAGCTGGATGGTCTCGCCAACCTGCAGTTTCAGTTCCGAATATTCCATCTGCGCGCATTGTAAATCAAAACACTGCGATCCCGTTAACCTGCCAGTTACGCGGCTGAAAAGTAAGTGGCAGGTACGTTTTGACCGAGGCCGGGCAACCCGGCCATGGAACCGCTATCGCCCGATCAAGACCCGCAAAACCTGCCATCCCTGGCCGCTCGACTGCCGCATCCCTGCGGCAGACGGTCTTGATCGGGCGATACCGGTTCCATGGCCTCACCTGCAGGCTC
>DRQL01000072.1 GCA_011371465.1 Gammaproteobacteria bacterium
ATGAACGTGGCGCGCCTCAACCTCTCGCACGGCAGCCACGCGGCGCACAGTGAACAGATTGTCATGCTGCGTAGCGTCGCGAAGGATCTCGGGCGCAATATTGCCATCATGATCGATACGCGGGGTATCGAGATTCGCACCGGCCTGATCGAAGGGGATACGGCCGAGCTGGTCTCCGGCGGGATGTTCAGCCTGTATGCAGACGGGCGGAAGGGAAATGCGGCCGGCGTATCGATCAGCTACCTGAAGCTGTACGAGGAAGTGCAGCGGGGCACGCCCGTCCTTCTGGATGACGGCGCCCTGGAACTGGAAGTCGAACGGGTGACGGACGGTGTCATCCACTGCCGTGTCATACACGGTGGCTGGCTGGGTAATTCCAAGAGCGTAAACCTGCCCCAGACCCAGCTGGCGATGAGCGCCGTGAGCCCGGAGAACCGTGACGATATCGTCAAGGAACTGGATTTTGCCGCGGAAAATGATGTCGACTATATCGCCGCCTCCTTTGTGCAGAGTGCCGATGATATTCACAAGATGCGTGAAATCCTGCTGGAGCGGAAAGTCAGTATCCCCATCATCGCCAAGATCGAAAACCGTGCCGGTGTGAGCAACATGGAGGAAATCGTCGAAGCGGCCGACGGGGTCATGGTGGCCCGTGGCGACCTGGGCGTGGAACTGCCGCTGGCGGAAGTGCCCACTACGCAAAAACTCATCATCCGCACCACGGTAACCAACGGCAAGCCGGTCATCACCGCTACCCAGATGCTGGCTTCCATGGAGCGTAACCCGAAGCCGACCCGCGCGGAAGCCAGCGATGTGGCCAATGCCATTCTCGATGGCACTTCGGCGGTGATGCTCTCGGGCGAGACCGCGGTTGGGAAATACCCGCTGGAATCGGTGCGAACCCTGGCAACGATTGCCTTGCGCGCCGAGGCCTCGCTGCACGAATACGGGTACCTGCAGAAGATCAAGCCCAATCCCGCCAACGTGGTGACCGAAGCGGTCGGGCAGGCATCGGTCAGCATGGCCAGGAACCTGAAGGCAGCCGCGATCGTCAGTCTCACTGAAACCGGTTTTACCTCGCGCCTGATTTCAAAATACCGCCCGGACTGTCCGATCCTGGCCATCACCTCCCTGGAGCTGGTCGCGCGCAAGCTGTCCATGAACTGGGGGGTGATACCGGTGCTCTATCAGGGTGAGCCCTCCGATGATGCACGCATCGAGTTCGCCATATCCGTGGCCAGGGAGTTCGAGTACGCCGTCAGCGGCGATACGCTGATCATTACCGCGGGGCACCACCAGCTGGCGGGCGGTACGGATATGATCCGCGTGGTAACCCTTTAGGCTTCACCGGTAGCCTGTGTGGTGGCCCTTTCCTGAAGCAGGTATATTGACCCCGTGATCAGGGGTGGCGCGGGTATGCAGACCATGTACAGGGCCAGGACATTTTTCATTCGGACGCTGATGGTGTGGGCGGCGTTGTTGCCGGGGCTGCAGGCCGCCCAGTCGCCGCGCGAATGGGCACAGGCCCACCTGGATGAACTGCTGTCCTACTACCGGGCGTTTCACTCGCAACCGGAACTTTCCTTCCGTGAAGTGGAGACGGCGGAGCGGCTCGCCGCTGCCTGGGAGAAATGCGGCTACCAGGTAACCACCGGTGTGGGCGGTAACGGCGTCGTTGGCCTGTTGCGCAATGGTTCCGGGCCGGTGGTGATGTTACGCGCAGACATGGATGCGCTGCCGGTAGCGGAGCAGACGGGTCTGCCCTATGCCAGCACGGCGCATACGGTAAACGAGGGCGGTGGCGAGGTGCGCGTGATGCACGCCTGCGGGCACGATGTCCACATGGTCAACCTGATCGGTGTAGCCTGTTACCTGGCGGCCAACCGGTCCAGGTGGAAGGGTACCGTCATGCTGGTGGGGCAACCGGCCGAGGAAAAGGGCGCCGGTGCCAGGGCCATGCTGGATGACGGCCTGTTTGAACGTTTCCCGAAACCGGATTATGCCATTGGCCTGCATGTGTCCCCGGTACTGGCCACCGGTCGCATCGGTTATCGTCCCGGTTTCACCATGGCCAATGTCGACAGCGTCGATATCACCCTGTATGGCAAGGGCGGGCACGGCGCCTACCCGCACACCACGGTGGATCCCGTGGTGCAGGCGGCGCAGCTGGTGCTGTCCCTGCAGACCATCGTCAGCCGCGAAGTCGACCCGGTAGCCCCCGCCGTGGTCACCATCGGCTCGATGCACGCCGGTACCAAGAATAACGTCATCAGTGATACGGCCACCCTGCACCTGACCGTCCGCACCTTTTCCGCCGAGATCCGCGAGCAGGTGCTGGCGGCCATCGAACGCAAGGCCATGGCGGTGGCCGCGGGGGCAGATGCGCCGGAGCCGCTGGTAACCATCGCGAAAGGGACCCCGTCGCTGTACAACGATCCTGCGCTGTCCGCGCGCCTGCGCCCGGTCTTCAGGCGTGCGCTTGGTGATGAGCATGTCGAGGTTATGCAACCCACCATGGGGGGCGAGGATTTCAGCCAGTACGGGCGTGCGGGCGTCCCGATCCTGATGTACTGGCTCGGTGGTGTCAGCCCGCGACGGCTGGAAGCGTGGGCGGCAGCGGGAGAAAAGCCGCCTTCGCTGCACTCGCCGTTGTTTTATACCGATGCGGATGCGACCCTGGTGACCGGGATCACCAGCATGGCGTCCGCCGTGCTCGAGTTGCTCAAACCGTGACCTTCGATTTCGATACGGTGCAGACGCTGGGCGTTGCGATCCTGGTGCTCTACACCGGCATGCTGGTCATCCGGCATGTTGCTTTCCTGCGCAACAACGACATCCCGGTGCCGGTCGTCGGCGGCCTGCTGTTCGCGATCATCACCGGCCTGGCCTACGGACAGTTCGACTTGCGCCTGCACTTCGACATGGCGTTGAAAGAACCGATGATGCTGGCGTTTTTCGCCAGTATCGGCCTGGGCGCGGATATGCGCACGCTGGCGCGCGGTGGGCCGCAACTGCTGGTGTTCGGCGTCATCTGTCTCGTCTACCTGGTGATTCAGGACGGTATCGGCCTGTTGACCGCCATCGGCCTGGATATGCACCCGCTGGTCGGCCTGTTGAGCGGGTCCATCACGCTGTCCGGCGGGCATGGTACCGGTGCGGCCTGGGCGGAACGCTTCGGGGATACCGCCAACCTGGCCGGCGCCATGGAACTGGCCATGGCCTGTGCGACCTTCGGCCTGATCCTCGGTGGTCTGCTGGGCGGGCCGGTGGCCGGGCGCCTGATCAGCCGCAAGGGACTCCGGCCGCAAGTGCAACGACCGGTTCAGCAGGAAGATATGCAGTCCGAAGAGGACCCGATCAACACGGATAATTTCCTGCTCGCCCTGTTCTATATTGTTGTCTGCCTGGTTGGCGGCAAACTGCTGGCCCAGGCCATGTCCGGTTTCAGTTTTACCCTGCCATCCTTTGTCTGGTCGCTGTTGATCGGTGTCGTCATCCGCAATGCTACGGTTTTCCACCAGCACATTTGTGTACACGCAACGTCCGTGAACCTCATTGGCAGTCTTTCCCTGTCGCTCTTTCTTGCCATGGCACTGATGTCCTTGCGGCTGTGGGAACTGCTGGGCCTCGCCGGACCCTTGCTGATCCTGCTGGGTGTGCAGGTGGCGGGCATTATCCTGTTTGCGAGCTTTATTACGTTCCGTTTCATGGGCGGGCAGTACGACGCCGCCGTGGTGGCGGGCGGGCACATCGGTTTCGGTATGGGCGCCACCCCGACCGCCGTCGCCAATATGGAAGCCCTGACCCGGCGCTTCGGACCCTCACCCCAGGCCTTCCTGGTCGTCCCGCTGATGGGCGCGTTTTTTATCGACCTGCTGAACGCCATTGTCATCCAGGGCTATCTTTCCCTGCCGGTATTCGGTTACTAGCATGCGCCTGCGTATCCTGCTGTTGCTGGCAAGTCTCGTCCTGACCGCCTGCCAGCGCGGCCCGGACAGTGGCGTGCTCCGGCAGGAACTCCAGGACCGGCTCGATACCGAATTTTCACCCGGCCTGTTCCAGGTGAGCCGCTTCGAACGCAAGGGCTCGGCACCGGCACCGGAACACGATGATGGCGTCTACGTGTACTACGGTGCCGAACTGGAGTTCCAGCGCGACTACCAGCTGACCGCGTGGCAGGGGCTCAACCTGGGTACGCTGGCCGTCGTGGTCGGAGCAACACCGGCCGGTATCGAGGGTTATCACCGGAACAACCGGCAGGGCGACCGCTTACTGGTACGTGGCCGCCTGAACTACCATCGCAACGGGGACCGCTGGGAAGCGATCCACCGTATGCCGGATAAAAAGGTGGTAGAGCCTGCGGACCGGGAGAGCGTGGCAGGCAGTGGCCCGCTCGCCGTGCTGGAATCGGTACGCCGGCTGTTGCAGCGGGCGCCGGCCAGCGCCGGCCGCTCACGCGACGATATCATTGTCGCCGGGTTTAGCGATGCGCTCCGGCAGATCGACCTTCGCTTTGCGCGCCTGGATGGCCGGCTGACGTTCGGTACCGGCTGGAAAGGAGGGACCTACCAGCTCTTCGGGGCTGCGTTCGCCCGCTATGCCACGCAACAGGGGTTGCCGGTGTTCAATTACTCGTCCGAGGGCAGTCTGGAGAACGGCCTGAACCTGCAGAAGGGTTACCTGGATTTCGCCCTGTTGCAGAGCGATGTTGCGGAAGTGCTTTATCAAGGCTGGTCGGAAGCCGCCCAGTTACCGCAGCCCGACCTGCGTTCCATGGCCAGCCTGTGGCCGGAAGCCCTGCACATCGTGACGCTGGAAGATCGCGGTATCCGGAGTTTTGCGGACCTGAAAGGCAAACGGCTGGCCGTAGGCAGCCCCGGTTCGGGGACCCGTTTCACTGCCAGGCGGGTATGGGAAGCGGCCGGGTATACCCTGCCGGAAACGGAACGAATCCGCGGCATGGGGCTGGCGGAATCCTTTGCCGCGCTGGAGTCCGGGGAAGTGGACGCGGTGTTCCTGGCCGGTGCGGTTCCGGACCCGACACTGCAGCGGCTGGCGCAACAGCGTGATGACATCCGTTTTGTGCCGATCGATACCGCGACGCTGGACAAGCTGACCAGTCATCATTTTTCCTATTACAACACGGTCATTGCGGCCAAAACCTATCCCGGGCAGAGCGAACCTTTCCCCACCCTGGGTTTTGCGGCGCTACTCATTACCAGTAAACGCACCAGTGAAGATGCCGTGGAGCGATTTCTCGACCTGGTGGTCAGCAGTGCGAACCAGCTCACCCACGAGTTTTACCGGGCGGGATTCATTTCCCCCGGCACTTCACGCATGGGAATCTCCATTCCCATGCACCCCGGGGCAACACATTTTTACGAGAGATTGGCCGACAAAAGTGATGACAAGTAACAGTAGTAACAGCAGGTCGGGTCAGGCGCACAGCGCCGTAACCCGACGTTGCGGCTATGTCGGATTACGCTGGCGCTAATCCGACCTACCGGTTGGAAAAGGTTCCGGCGGAACCCCGTCCAGGAATCCCGCCAAGCGATCCACAACCCCGTAGGTCGGGTTAGGCGCACAGCGCCGTAACCCGACGCTGCCGCTGTGTCGGATTACGCTGGCGCTAATCCGACCTACCGGTTGGGTAAGGTTTCGGCGGAACCCCCGCCAGGAATCCCGCCAAGCGATCCGCAACCGCGTAGGTCGGGTTAGGCGCGCAGCGCCGTAACCCGACGCAGCAGCCATGTCGGATTACGCTGATGCTAATCCGACCTACCGGTTGGGTAAGGTTTCGGCGATAGCCCCGACATTACACCTGCGTTAAAAAGTACTGCGCGTGCGCCGTAATGGCCTGCTCGAATTCCCTGTGCAGGATCTCCAGCACATCCGGCAACACCTTGCCGGACAGTTCGTCCATGAAGGCCTTCTTGATTTCAGTAGGCAGCACCAGTGTATTCGGGCAGTGCCGGTTCACGAAGGTGGCCTGGTAGCCGCGGCCGTAGAAGACTTCGTTGATGGCGGCGCGGACTTCGATCCCCGGTAACTGTATGTTGCCCAGCTGTTCCACCCAGTGGTCGATGACCGCCTGCCAGCGCCCGGTGTCCAGCTGTTCGGTGCCGACGTTGAACAACGGGACATCACCCATGCCGGGGCGCTTGCAGTTGTAGGAGTGCACGTCGTATACCAGCACCT
This sequence comes from Gammaproteobacteria bacterium, assembly GCA_011371465.1. Classification (GTDB taxonomy): domain Bacteria; phylum Pseudomonadota; class Gammaproteobacteria; order DSM-19610; family DSM-19610; genus Thiogranum. Next base: position 6,199 of record DRQL01000072.1, read on the forward strand.
GCGGGTGCAGTGACTCGAGCTTTTCGTACAGGGCGCCCAGCACGGTATAGAACGCTTCGTGTTTGGCCAGGCTGGCGGCTTTTTCGGCGTCCGTCAACGGCGTATTCCAGACGGTCTGTCCCCAGGCTTCCTCGTACACGCAGGTTTCGGGCGGACGGTTCAGGTCGTACTCGTAACGGGAATCGTTGGCGACCAGGGTGATCGGCATATTCGCCGCGACGTCAGCAGTCCAGGGGTCTTCCTCGCGCAGGCGTTGTGCTTCATCGAGCGCACAGTTGGCCAGCAGTTCAGGGCGCAGGCGGTGGCCATTGTGAATGGCGGTACAGGCGAAGTGTGCATAGTCCATGATGGTGACGAAGAAAGCCCCGTCGTTGACCGAGGCCTCGAATACCGTGCCCTCCCGGATCATGGCTACACAGCTTTCCGTATCCAGTTCCACTATTCGTCCTCCTCCGCTTCGGTTTTTCCGTATATCCAGTATTCTTCCAGCTTCCTGGTCAGGCCATGCGTTTTTTCCACGTCCAGCCACAGGTTGATGAATGTACTGAATTCTGCCTGCCGGTTGGGGAGTACCAGTGAAAGCGCAACGCGGTACTCCAGGCCCTGCGGGACCACTACCGAGAACTCGGGGTAGATCAGCGTCCACGCAGAGCCTGATTCGGCGGTATAGAGCATGGCGTCGACTTTCACCTTGCCGGTCAGGTAGTCCCTGGGAGATTCCAGCGGAACGATCTCGGCATTACCGAAATATTCCTGCACGATTGGCCGGTACAGGGTCTTGTCCAGCACACTCAACACGCCGATGCGCAGTTTTTCGCTGTCGCGGATTTTCTTCAGGGTGGAAAAAGCGGAACGGCGGTAGTCCGGCACGATCAGGCCGACGTGCTCGTACAGGTAGGGCTGGCTGAGTGTCCAGTTGCGGGCACGTTCCGTGGTCAGAATCAGTGCGCCCGCGTAGATATCGATACGCCCTTCGTCCAGTGCCGCTTCAGCACGGGACTTCTCCAGCTTCACCAGTTCCAGGCGGACACCGAGCTTCCTGGCCAGTTCCCGCAGCAGGTCGATATCGAATCCGACGACCTGGCCCTGCCGGTTGCGGAAAGCAAAGGGCAGGGCATTGTCCGGGAAGCCGACCCGCAGCGTGCCACGCTGTTCGATCACGCTCAGCCGGGGACTGGACAGCGCGCTGTCAGGCAGTGGCTCCGGCAGCTTGACGACACGCGCTTCCACCTGTTTTTCCATGGGGGTCATTGATACGAAGGATTCGTAGCCGGTGTACTCGTAGGGCAGGGTGCGGGTCAGCACGGTGCCCAGGCCCCACATGAACAGGCCCATCGCCAGCACGCTCGCGGCCAACACCTGCAGCAGGCCTTTCTTTTTCATCCAGCCAAGCATGACGCTGGCGCCAAGCAGGCTGATGACCAGGGCGTGCATGGTCGCCAGCACGGTGGCGAAGCGGGCGGTCATGACACTGCCCAGCAGGTAGAGCTGGAACAGGTCCGAAGGCAGGTGGAAATAGTCCAGCATGAAAGGCAGCGCCACGGCCATGGTGCCGAAGGCCGATACGGCGCCGGTCAGCACAAAGCCCGGGTACTGTGCCACGTCCAGCGGCGAGCCCACGTACCAGCCCGCGAACAGGATAAAGCCGATGCCCAGCAGGGTGCCGACACTGGGGAAGCTGTAGGCGGTCGGCACCAGCACATCGATGGCGGTACGGGCTTCGTCGCTCTTGCCCAGGTTGCTGTGTTCGCCGATCAGTCGCTTGGCCCGTTCCGCGATCATCGGCAGCACCACCAGCACGGTGCCGGCGGCAAACGCGGTGACCATGGGGGTCCGGGCCTCGCGCAGTACGTCACGGTAGCTGAACGGGGTGGCCCAGGCGACAAACATCGGCAGGGTGAAGAAGGTCAGCACCAGCCAGGCGCCGGCGTAGACCCACAGGTAGACTTGCAGGCGGGTCAGGGCCTGCAGGTCCAGGG
>DRQL01000073.1 GCA_011371465.1 Gammaproteobacteria bacterium
GCTCCAGCAGTTTCTGCTGCAGGTACACAGCACGCCCCTTGTAGGCCAGGATGGCCAGCGCCCACAACATCAGCACAAAACAGCTTTCCTGCTCGTAGTCCTTGATGACCACATAGAACGAACGCTGTTGCACGTAGTCGGGGTTGTCCTGCATCTCGGCTGCCTGTTGCTGCAGAAACACGTCCGCCTGCGGGCGCACCAGGGTGACGTAGAGTGCGTGCACCAGGATAAAGGCAATCAGCAGCGCAAACAGCTGGTAGAAGAATTCGGCGGGAAAAGCTTTTTTCATAAGGTATGGACTCAGATATCGACCGGGAAGGAGACGGCACTGTCGGCCTTGATCTTTTCGCTGGGGGTATAGTTCTTTACCGGCGCCGGGCTGCGGCGCGGAGTACCTTTTTTCTGCTCGTCCTGCTCAACCTGCGCCGTTCCACGGTCCGGGGTCTTCTGTCCCTCTTTCTCTTTCAGGGTCAGCGCGTACAGGTTAGCGGCCGCAATGCCCAGCAGCAGGAATACAGACAGACGTCGCATGGTTCAGACTCCCTTACTCGGCATACCGCGCAATGCGGAAACCCAGGTCACTGCGCGGCTCGCGGCTGTAATCGCGGTAACTGAGGCGCAACTCGGTGAGGTTGCCGTGACGCCAGCCGGAACCGCGCACCACCCGGTGCTCGCCGCTCAACGGTCCGAGCGGATCCTTTACCAGCCGCTCGCTCTCGCCCGGGTAGACCGCGTAGTAATCATTGCTCCATTCTGCCACGTTCCCGCCCAGATCAAAGAATCCTTCCGGGTAGGCAGGAAAACTGCCGACCGGCGCCGTCACCCGGTAGTGGTCATCATAGCCCGGCACCACGTCCGCGAGGGTATCGCTGATTTGCGCGTCGGCAAAGTTACCCACCACTCCGGTGGGCGGAAACCCGCCCTGCCAGGGGTATCGCTGCGGGGATTTGTGGCCCAGCACCCGCGCGACCCAGGCCCACTCCGCCTCGGTGGGCAGACGATAGCCGGTCGTCACCGGCCGGATCAGCTGCAGGTGGCCGTCCTTTTCCCGGTAGGCCGCCGGCAGACCGTCCTGCTTGCTGAGCCAGTTACAATACCGTGCGGCATCCTCCCAGCGGAGGTTGACCACCGGCTGCCGGTCACCGTCGAGCGACGCACCTTCCGCACGACCCGAGTGGTGCGATGCCCTGAAACGGCGATACTGGGCATTGGTCACTTCGCTCTCCCCCAGGTAGAAAGGGCGCTCCAGCTGTACCAGGCGACGGCTTTCGTTAGCCCGGCGCCCCGCTTCCCGCCGCGACGCGCCCATGTGAAAACGGGCACCGGCGGGCCGCACCAGGCGCAGCAACTGCCCGGCAGCCGTCGTCAGGGTGGCAGGAATCGCATCGGACCTGGCCTGTGCCACAGTCTTGAGGCGGATATCCAGGTTACGGCTGACACCGGCACGCGGAGTAACCGTGATGCGCTGGCTGGCGTAACCGGCCTTGCTGAACTCCAGGGTGTGCGGCCGGGTACTGAGACGCAGGCGGCGGCTGGCAGAGCCCACGGTCTTGCCGTCCACCGCCAGGCGGGCATCCGCGGGGGACGCGGTAATAAAAAGCGTGCCGTACTCCGGTGACAGGGTCAGCGACAGCGCCCGTTCTTCTTCGGGAGCCAGTGTGATCTTCTGCGTCGCCTTCCGGTAGCCGGGCTTGCTCAGTTGCAGCCGGTGCGTTTGTCCCGACGACAGCGTCAACGTGGCGGGTGTGACGCCCAGGAAATCACCATCCAGTTTGATGGTGGCTTCCGACGGCGCGCTTTGCAGCACCAGCTGACCGTCGGCCGGCGGTAATTCAATGTCATCCAGTTGCAGTGGGCGCCCGGCCACGACTTCCCGTTTCAACTGCACCGTCTTGTAACCCGGCAGCGACAGTTCGATACGCTGTTCACCCTGCAACAGCTCGGTTTCCAGCGGGGTCACGCCCAGCGGTTTGCCGTTCACCCGCACCTGCGCACCAACTGGTCGGCTGCGAATCTGTACCAGCGCCCAGGCCGGCTGCAGTGCAAACGCTACCTGCTGGGCCTGGCCCAGTCCCGCGACTGCCAGCTCCTGCTGCGCCGGCAGGTAACGATCCGTCTGTATGCGCAGGCGATGCGTGCCGCGCGCAATGTCCGCCACGCCGTTGCCGTCCACCGGCACCGCCTGGTCATCCACGAACAGTTCAAAAGGCACCCGGGGCCGGACCTGCACGGTCACCCGGCCCGGCAGTTCCTGCAACTGGAAGCGGTATTCACGAAACCCGCCCGCGGTCACATCCAGTTCCTGTTCCAGGTCACGGTAGCCCGCCAGGCGGGCGCGCACCGAATAGATCCCGGGCAGGGCCAGCAGCCTGCCCCCCAGCGACAGCGGCGGCGGAAACCCCTGCACGGACTGCGTGTCCGGCTGAGGCGTGATCTGAACAATGAATGGCGTTGCCAGCAGGACAAACGCGGCCACCAACAGCAGCACCGCGAGCAGTCCCACCAGCGCCTGCCACAGTCGGCGTCGCCCGCGTGGTACGGGTTGCGCAGGCACGTCGGGCAGGAGCGGTGTTTCCGGAGCCGCCGGTGACAGTGCCTGCCTCGGTGCCACCAGCGGGGGTTCATCACCGTCCGCGCTGACGGTAATAAAAACCTGGTCCCCCTCGACCCGCCAGTGCAGGCGCGCATCAGCCAGCTGCACCTGGTCACCGGACTTGAGCCAGACCGAATCCAGCAGACGTTCGTGGTTATGGAACAGCGGCAGGGCCACCTCATCCGGCTGCAGAAAAGCGTGCCCGTCGGCGATGGCAATGTGCGCTACGCGCACACCGTCCTCGACACCGGGCAGCTGGATATCTGCACCCGCGCCCCCACCTACCGACAGGGGCAACTGCGCCTCACCGACCTGCCGCTGTCCTCGCGCGTCGCGGATAACATACACGCGGTTCACACCGGTTCCTCGCAACGGATATCGATGGTCGGCACAGCCCCACCGGGCACCACGCGGAACACCTTGCGCACGTCCCGGTAGCCGGGCCGTGATCCGACCGCCGTATAGGTGCCCGGCCGCAACGCCAGCTGCCGCTCGACGAAACGTCCC